>JBCCUW010000383.1:0-4639 GCA_039196385.1 Pseudomonadota bacterium | reverse complement strand
GCACCCATCAGTTCGTCAGTGAATCTGCGGCCAATCGGGTTTATTTTGTATCTGCACCCGTCAGTTACTGTGTATCGGGTGATCGGTTGTGGCGCTATAGCGGATATGGATTTGCTGCTGTCCAGCCGACCGTGGCAGATCTGCCGGTGGGTTTACCCGACCGTGTATTGGTCGCAGACAACATACGCGCTGCCGGTACCCGGTTTACCAGCCTGCCGCCAGACTTGCAGCGCAACGCGCTGGTCGAATTCAGCCTGACGCTGGCAGCTCGGGGTGCTGAAGTGGCCGTCCACAGCGCGGTGCAGGTGCATAATGTCCCGTAAGCGCAACGGGCAATCTGCCGTGAGCATGCCGCGCGGGGTGAGCCTGCCTGCTGCAATCTTTCTACTGCTTGTGGCCAGTCTCCTGGCGGCTGCCATCAACCAAACTGTTCTGGTCAGCGCGCAGAGTACCTCCATCAGTATTATGAACCATCGCGCTCTGCTGACGGCGTATAGTGGCGCCCAACTGAGCCTGAACCGGCTCTACGCGCCGGGCACCGGGGTTTGTGATGCCGTGACCTGGGATATGTCGCAGGTACCGCAACTCACAGCCTGTGACGCTGAAGTATCGTGCCAGACCCTGGTGGCGGGGAATTTTACTTCCTATACGGTCACCAGTACTGGCGTATGCACTGATGGGGCGGTGCAGACGCGCCGTTCAGTGCTCGTCAGAGCGCGCGCTGATTGAACCAGACAGGGTTGCCTGTGGCGTTGTCTTCAGTGTGACGCTCAACCCTTGCACCGCCATCATGAAAACGCACAACATGCGTTGCTGCTGGCTACCACCACAGACCTGGTAGTGGGGGCCAAGCGGTAGTGCCAAAATCTGTTCGCGCAGACGTGGGACGTCGACGTGGATGACAGCTGCTCGTGAGCATTCGTCTATACAGATCTGTTGTATGTGGGTGTAGTCCTGGGGTGGCGACTGCGCCACTCCGGCGAGCAGATGCTGGCGAAAGCTCGCGGCGCTGAGACGCGCGACAGTGACTAAATCTTCGGCGGTCACCCAGGCATTGCGTAGCTGGCCCGTGATCAAGGCATCGGTACCAAACAGATCAGCAGCGCTCAACCTCGCCTGTATCTGCTGCCCCGCATCGTCCTGATGCACAATAACGTTGCCGGATTGGATCAGATAACAACAGTCTGCACGATTGTGCTTCTGGATAATGGTTGTACCTGGCGGGTACGTGCGGGTTTCAAAGCGTCTCAACAGCTGTTGCCAGTGTGATTTGCTGAGTCGACGCATCATCGGGGAGTCCAGAAATGCCTCCAACCAAGTTTCCACCGTTTCCAGCGGTTCTTCATTGACGTTGGATAAGTGCGTGGCGGGGATTGGGCTCAGTTCAGTGCTGGTGTTGCACTCAGTCCACGCCCGTTCCTCAATATAGAGTACCCGGGCGGTGGAGAGTGTCCGTGCCTGTCGGCAGCCCGGGAAAAACAGGGTCAGCGGGGCGGTGTGACGTGCATCGGCCGAGACAATGGTGGCGGTGCTCTTTGTTTGCCCGGTGCTCGTTTGCTTGGTGACCGTTTGCCTGGCGCTCGTCCGCGCCGCAGGCACGATACTGAGCTGTCCACCGCACAGGTACATACGCCCGTGGCAGCGCTGGCCGGGCTGAATAAGGGTGCGACCACGCGGAATGTGTAAAGCGCGGGTGTAGGGTAAAAGCCGCGAAAGAGCCTTGGGGTCTCTGCATTGGAGGGGCAGTTCCTCATATGGTATGCGTTTAAGATAGGGCAGGCATGCCGCAGAATCACCCTGTTTGGCCGTGTACGGCTGATGCGTACGATGGGATTGTTTAGTTTTCATGCCCGCACTTTGCGGGTGACGCAATTTAAGCGCCAGGCGTCTTATGCTACTCGAGAAGTAAGCGAACGGCGTGCCAGACGCAGGGTTCAGCGGCTGCTGTCTACCAGTTTATAAGTATGGTCGATAGTGACTCCGGCGCGCTGCAGCATGATCGATGCAGAACAGTATTTGTCCGCCGTTAAGTGAATGGCCCGCTCCACTTTTTTGGCGTCCAGCCCTTCACCTTCGATAACAAAATGGATGTTGATCGACTCAAACACCTGCGGCACGGTATCTGCGCGTTTTGCTGTGATGTGAGTCACACAATTTGTCACTTTCTGACGTGTTTTGGCCAGAATGTTGACGACGTCAAACGAGGTGCATCCGCCGACCCCCATCAACATAAGTTCCATAGGCCGTGTCCCCTTATTTTGTCCGCCTGCATCTTCAGGACCGTCTATATTTACTGTATGACCCGAGTCCGCTACAGCCTGAAAATGAACGTTGTTAAGCCATTGTATTTGTGTGTGCATGGTTCCGTTTTATGTGTACAAAATTGTAAGGGCGAGACATTTTCGTCGATATTTGCGAGAACTGCGACCGTTCGGAGTGTGAAATCGCGCCGTTTGTCGACCATGTCTCGAAATAGTTCACACAGGTCACCTAGTATTCATCACACGCAACGTGTTACGAAGGAGCGCAACCAATGCTTGCAGCAAAAAGCAACTCAATGAATCGACCGCTTACTGCTAAGGGGTTTCAAATGAATTTAAACGCCGAGGCCACCGACACCCATCTTGATGCATTCCTGGCCGCCGCACATCGCCGCAAATATCCAGCCAAAAGCACCTTGATTTATGCTGGTGACAAAAGTGACTCAATTTACTACATCCTGAAAGGTTCCGTGACGGTACTCGTAGAAGACGAGTCGGGCCGTGAAATCATTGTTGACTACCTCAACAAAGGTGACTTTTTTGGTGAAATGCCACTGTTTTTTGAAAACTCACCTCGCTCAGCCTGGGTTAAGGCGAAATCGGAGTGTGAAGTGGCTGAGTTGTCTTACAACAAGTTTAAAGAACTGGCGGAGCGACATACGGAATTGTTGTACGCCGTTGGTCGGCAGATGGCGGATCGCCTGAATCGGACCACACAGAAGGTAAGTGATCTGGCGTTTCTGGACGTCACCGGTCGCGTAGCACGGACGCTGCTCGAGCTTACCAAACAACCCGACGCCATGACGCATCCTGATGGCATGCAGATCAAAATCACGCGCCAGGAGATTGGCCGGATTGTCGGATGTTCCAGGGAAATGGTCGGCCGTGTACTGAAAACCTTAGTGGACCAGGGACTGGTCTCTGTTAAAGGTAAAACGATGGTGGTTTACGGCACCCGCTGAAACCGCTTGTTCAGGCACGCTGCCCGCACAGGGAAGTGCTATATACTCAGGAAGCTGCAGGATTCTCCTGGTAAAACAGGGCCTGCAGCTCCGCTCCCGGATCTTCTGCCCGCATAAAGGCCTCCCCAACCAGAAAGCCATACACGTTGTGGTGCAGCATCTGCTCCACATCATCGCGATTATGTATTCCGCTTTCGGTCACCACCGTGGTGCCAGCCGGGATGGCCGGGAGCAGGTCGATGGTCGTCTGCAGGGTCGTTTCGAAGGTTTTCAGGTTTCTGTTATTGATACCGATTAAGGTCGGTTGCAGGCTCAGCGCAGCTTGCAGTTCGGTCAGGTTGTGCACTTCGATGAGCACATCCAGACCCAAACCCCGGGCTGTTTGATTCAGCACCGTCAGACGCATGATATCCAGTGCTGCAACAATCAGCAGGATACAGTCAGCCCCCATCGCGCGCGCTTCACAAATCTGGTATTCGTCCACGGTAAAATCTTTGCGCAACACTGGCAGGTCCACCGCTGCCACCACGTCGCGCAGATATTGATCACTGCCCTGAAAGTACTGCTCGTCGGTCAGGACTGACAGGCAGGTTGCGCCGCTGGCGGCATAAGACCGGGCGATGGCGACGGGGTCGAAAGATGGGCGGATAACACCCTTGCTGGGCGAGGCTTTTTTTATTTCCGCAATCACAGCGCTCTGCCCGGCTTGGGCGCGGGTTTGCAGTTGCTGGATAAATCCTCTCGGTGCGCGGCTTTGTTCAGCGGCGGCGCGGATTTCGGCCAGACTGATTTGTGCTTTGCGCGCCTCAATTTCGGCATGCTTGGTTTCGATAATTTGTTGCAGAATATCGCTCATGCTTGCCCCATCATCTTGCTGACCCTAACGAGTTCGTCAAAACGCTCTTTCGCCAGCCCGGCATTAATCGCGTCCTGCGCCATGGCGACCCCATTGCCCAGCGTGGTTGCTACACCAGCGACGTAGATAGCGGCGCCCGCGTTGAGGCTGACGATGTCCGCAGCGGCAGAGTCAGGCTCAGTCAGAGCGCTTTTCACCAGGTTCAGGCTCGACTCGGTAGAGGTTGCGCTTAACTCGGTCATATCACTAGCCGTCCGCGCGGGAATATCAAAGTCGTCCGGTTGAATGGTGAACTGCTCGATTTCACCTGCGCGTAATTCGACCACCGTGGTGGCGGCGTCCAATCTGATTTCATCCAGGCCTTCACTGTGCACAATAAGTGCGTGCTCTGTCCCCAGCAGGCGCAGCACTTCGGCCATGCGCGTTTGCCATGCCGGGCTGAATACGCCAATCACCTGTCGTTTTGCACCCGCCGGATTGGTCATTGGCCCCAACACGTTCATCATGGTGCGAATGCCGATTTCCTGTCGCACGGGGCCGGCAAAACGCATGGAGCTGTG
>JBCCUW010000382.1:0-4639 GCA_039196385.1 Pseudomonadota bacterium | reverse complement strand
GCGGACATTGAGGCGCTTGAAGCCTTGGCTGAACAGGTACCCGGGGTGGTCGGCGTGACCAGTTTTGTGGGTCGCGGTGCGTCTCGGTTCACGACCATCATGAATCCCGAACAGCCCAATCCGGCGTATGCGCAGATGGTTGTGCGAGTAGCGGATGTCACCGAGATGGATGGCCAGATGGTCGAGTTGGGCGGTCTTGTGCGGGCCGCCAAACCGGATGCGGAAGTGCAGGTCACGCGCGCAGAATTTACCCCTAGCGGCAGTTCCAAAATTGAAGCCCGTTTTTCCGGCCCTGACGATACTGTGTTGCGTGAGCTGGCAGATACGGCGCTGCAGGTTTACCTCAAACATGAACTGGTTGATCGTAAAACCGATTGGCGGCAACCCGTGCTGCAGCTGGTACCTGAATTTAACCAGAGCCGGGCACAGTTAGCCGGTGTTACCCGAACGGATCTGTCCCAGGCGCTGGCGTTTGCGACGCTCGGCGTGCAGGTCGGTTTGTACCGTGAGGCTGACAAACTGATCCCTATTGTTGCGCGTGCGCCTCAAGAAGAGCGTTGGGACGTACAGAACCTCATGGATCGGCAGGTGTGGAGCCCGGCGCAGCAACGTCATGTGCCGATGTCGCAAATTGTCGACTCGCTGCGGCTGGAAGCGGACAACGCAACAATTTACCGGCGCGACCGGGTGCGCACCATCAAGGCGCTGGCTAATCCGCCAGTGGGACATAACCCAACCCGGACATTCAACCGCATCCGAGGAGACGTGGAAGCGATTGTGCTGCCGCCGGGGTATAAACTGGAATGGGGTGGTGAGTTCGAGGCCAGCCAGGAGGCCAATGACATTCTGATTTCCAAGATACCCATGGCTCTGGGTACCATGTTTTTGATCACCATTCTGATGTTCGGCAAGTTAACCCAGCCGATCATTATCTGGTTAACAGTGCCGATGACGATCTGCGGCGTGGTCCTGGCGCTGTTAGCGACTGACCTGTCCTTCACCTTTCCTTCGTTTCTGGGTTTTCTCAGCCTCTCCGGTATGCTGATTAAAAACTGCATTGTACTGGTGGATGAAATTGACAAACGCTGCGGTGAGGCGGGCTTTACGCTGGAGAACATGATGCGCGCCAGTGTCAGCCGTCTACGCCCCGTGATGCTTGCCGCCGGAACCACCATTGCCGGCATGTCGCCGTTGTTGGGTGATGCGTTCTTTCAGGAGATGGCGGTTTGTATCATGGGTGGTCTCGCCTTCGCCACGTTGCTGACACTACTTGCCGTACCGGTGTTCTACCGCCTGGCGCTGGGCCGGCGCGTCACGGGTTAGGCAGCAGGGGTATTTTCGATACTGATCACTTACTTGACGATTGCCATGCTGGAGGAGATGATCTAGCGTGGATGTCCGCAGGGAATGAGCATCGCATCACCTACTCGTGCGATGATCTGTGTCATAAGCTCCTGGCGAGCTGTCGATTGCAGGCAAATCAGACGTGCAGATATTGAGTTAAACCGAGGTGCAGGGTGAGCAAAGCAGGAAATAGATTGTCGTTGTACGCAGGCATGCTGTTGGGATTACTGAGTGCAGTGCTCACACCTGTCGCAGGCGCGACAGAAAAAGCCACAGATTGGATTGGCCGCGTGGTGATCACGCCGGATGGTGAGCTGCTGGGCCGGGTGGAAGATATTGCGGTGAACCTGAGTGCCGGTGAAGTGAAGTATGTCGTCGTGTCTATCGGCAGTTTTCTTATTGACGATAATCTCATTGCGGTGGATCCCCGGGCGTTAGGGTACTCAGACGATGACCGTTATCTGGTGGTGCGCAGTGACGCGCTGGACAGCGCCAATCGTTTTGGTCCGGATAGCTGGCCGGCCGTGGCTGATGTGATGGCGCCACCCGAATCGGTGCAGGGTGCGGCCAGTGCAACGGAAGGACCAGAAACGACGGCGGATGGCACAGTGAAAGACCCCGGTGTTGTGGCCACGATCAGTGATGGCAGGCGCACTGCCACCATGAAAGCGGGCGAACGGCAGGCCACCATTGAGGCAGATCCTGGGGCGCCGCCACCTCAACCCAGTCGTGAACCGGAAGTCATACCCCGCAAATGGTCAGGCTCTCAGCCCCTTCTGGCGGACAGTGCTTTTGAGCGTCTTGATGATAACGGTGACGGTTATCTGTCCCGCCGTGAAATTGGCGCGCGCCTGGACCCGTCAGCGAAGTATTCAGACTTCGATCTGGACGGCAACGACGGGATTGATGCGTTTGAATTTCAGGCGATGAAGCCTGCTGCACAACCTTAGGGGACCCGCGTCTCAGGTTTGCGTTTGTGTGGCATCGCGTACCCAATCGCTATGCGCACAAGCATCGCTAGTTTGTTGGCTCCGGGATCGGTTCGTCGGGTTCCCAGGGAGGATTCAACAGCAATTGTCGGTCTATCACGAACTAAGCCCAACGAGCACGCTTAGTTCGCGACCTGCACCAGCAACCCGCCAATGGCCTTAGGCAATTGGGTTGTGATCACGGCGGCGCCCGGTTGCAGTCCGGGACTGCGCACCAGCACTTCAAACCCCACCGCCGGATTATGCCGCTCGCCAACGCGTTCAATGTCATGGGCAACCAACCGATTGTCCTGCACGGCGTAAATACGTTGATTGTCATAAATAGACTGGATCGGCAGCGCAATCAAATTGTCCTGTGCGGGTAGGGTGATGGTGGTATGCAGAGTCTGTCCCAACGGCGGCAGCGCCTGTTGGAGTGACTGATTGTCGATGGTAAAGGCAAAAAACGCGTCCATGCCGGTCTGACCACTGCGCACGTGGGCCGCCGTGCGGGCCAGGTGCAGGTGCTGTCCGCTGGCGGAACGTGCGCTGATCAGTGGGTGCGAGGGGTTGCTCAACGCCGCGCTAAACAGCGGTATATGCTGGTCAGGTATCTGTACCCGCAGTTCGAAGCCCTCTGCGTCTGCCAGGGTCAGCAGTGGCAGTGTCAGGCTGCTGAGATTGCCTGCGGCCACGTCTACCTGGAGTACCGGTCCTGCAAAGGGCGCCCTGATTGTGGCTTTTTCCAGTTTAATGGCAGCCTGCTGTACCAACGCCTCGGCCCGCATAATGCTCGCCCGGTGTAGCGCAATCTCTTGCGGCAGTTGGGCTAAGGTCCGCTGATGCGTTTGATAATCGATTGTCGCCTGATTGGTCTGACTGTTGATTTCATCGTACGCGGAGCGCGCGATCAGACGTTTCTCCAGTAGATCGGTATGGCGCTGCATCTTGGCGGCTGCCACCTGGTACCGCGCGGTGTGAAGCGGGGCATTGCGCTGTTCCAATTGCAGAGCCAGCTGCGCGGAGCGCAGATTGGCCTGATGTTGCTGTAACTCGGCCTGGCGCTGCTGCCATTCCAGCCGCGCTTCGCGGTCGTCCAGTTCCAGCAGAAGTTGACCTGCCTCTACCCAGTCACCCTCTTTCACATGCACCCGGCGTACTTGAGCAATCAGTTCCGAGCGCAGGGCGGCAACCTGGCTCGATTCCACCTTGCCGTAAGCGGAAAAATCAGGCTGCAGGCTCGCGGGGATGCTCGTGATGACGGACACCGGCCAGGCTTTTTCGACCGGCGTGCTGGGGGTTGCTGCCGGTCCAGTGGCCAGAATTGATAAGCTGGCCAGCGCCGCGACAGCGATGACGGCCCCGCCAATTAACACTTGGCGATACTTGATGGATTCAGGTTTGCGAAGTGACAGCATTTCGTTTGCTCATTAGTTTTTTGGAGAGTTTTGCAGATAGTTCGGTGGCGCGTTGTTTGCCCTGCTCCAGCAACAGGATCATGGCGGGAATCACCAGCAGCACCAGGACCGTGGCAAACGTCAGTCCGAAGCAGACGGTGACCGCTATGGGTGCGACGTACATGGATAGAGTGGATGTTTCGAACATTAACGGCGATAGACCGGCTACCGTAGTTAAACTTGTCAGCACAACGGCGCGAAAACGGGCGCGGGTGGCTTCCAGCAGAGCCGCGTGCAGTTCCATGCCTTCATCAATACGCCGGCGCAGAAAACTGATCAGCACAATAGAATCGTTCACCACAATACCGGTGAGAGAAAAAAAGGCGAGTAACGACATGGCGCCCAGATCCCAGCCGGTTATCCAATGCCCCACGATGGCGCCGGTGAATCCGAAGGGGATAGCTAACATGATCGCCAGTGGCCACAAGTAAGATGAAAACACCCAGGCGAGAATCAGATAAATGAGGCCCAGGGTCAGCACACCACCCAGCGCCATGGTGTCCAGCATCAGCCGGTCCTGTTCCGTCTGACCACCCAGACCGTAGCTCAGATCATATTGGTCAAGAATGGGAGTCAGACGCTGGGCGGTGATGTCGTTAACCACCGCGATGGCGTTGTTCAGTTCCTCGTCCACATCAGCGGTGACCGTGGCCGCCAGCTGATTGTTGGAATGGCGCACAACATCGATGCCACGCCGGTTGTACAGGCTCGCAACACTGGCCAGAGGGACAAACTCGCCATTTGCTGTACGGATCGGAAATTGCTGCAGCGCGCCGAGATTATTCTGTTGCGCGTCAGGCAGCATAACCCGCACTTCTACTTCGTTGTCCTGCTCATTAAAAATCTGTACCCGCACCCCGGCGTACGCCG
>JBCCUW010000381.1:0-4649 GCA_039196385.1 Pseudomonadota bacterium | reverse complement strand
GTTGCCATCTGGAAAGTGAAAGATGTAAGGCTCCATGTCTGCCTGAGCGAGCAGCTTGTCGGAAAGATATGACCACACGCTCAGTGGCAGCAAGCTGCGCGCCTGCGCCGCCCGACGAACGAGCTTACCGCTACCGAACTCGAATGCCTGCATGCCAGGCATCATGAGATCAATCGCTTGAATGGCAGGGAGCGCTCGCCAGTTCAGAGCGTAGAGTTGTTTCAAAGTGTCATCCAGAAGTTTAATGACGTCGTCGCTCGCACCTGTATACGTAGATAGATACTCGGCATAAGAAATTGTCTTGAGCAGCTGTTCTTTTTCGTTTTTGCTCAAATCGGGAAGATAATCGTTCGCTTCAAAAATAAGCTCGCGCAGCTTTGTTTTGTCTGCCGGAGAGATGGGTAGGGTTTCAATGAGAGCGTCGTCGTTACCCATACCGGCCGCGCCGAACATCAAGCCGAACCCACCAAACATCTCAACGGGGGCGCGTTGTAGGTGGTCGGTACCAAAGTGCTCTTCTGCAAGAAAAAGACCCATCGCCATGTCATGGGAGGCGTAGAAGTCTCGATCGTAGTAGTCGTAGAAACGCTCTGTCGCGATCCCTATGTCTTCCAATAGCGCTTTCGCTTCTGCGGAGTACATTGACGGCGTATCGATGGACTGACTGCCGCCATGCCCGAGCAGATGTTGGCCATCGACGGTAAATTCGTTACGTCTTGCGTGACCACCAAAGTCATCGTGATTATCCAGGATCAATATGCGTGCGTCAGGATTGGCTTGCTGAAAATATCTGGCGGCTGCCAAACCAGACAGTCCGGCCCCAACAACCACGAGATCGTAACGACTGTCGACTTGCGTGCCGGCACGCCCATAACGCTTGCCTCCCCATGCGATAGAGTGCATCACGTCGAATGAGCCGTCGTTAGAGCCGCGCATCCCCACCAATCCCGGCGGGTAGTTGCTGTGCGGAACCGCTGGTGAATCTGGTGCCAACGCATGGCTTGATACCGGAATGCCCACACTCGTTAGTGCGCCGGCACCAATGGCCACGGCTACGCCGTTTAAGAAGTCTCTGCGATCCATAGTTCTACCCGACCTTTACCATTTGCCATCTATCAGGTGCTACCTGTCATTTGACCGGTACGTTAACCCAACTGTACATATCTGTCAAATGACAGGTAAAATACAGATATGTAGCACCAGACAAAGCTGAACATGCAGAAGAAGAAAGCCTCCGATCGACGTGCAGAAATTCTTGAGTCTGCGCGTCATCTCCTGATTAGTGAAGGCTCGCGTGCTTTAACGCTGCGGGGGGTTGCAAACGCAGTCGGACTTAAGCTGGCGTCGATTCAATACTACTTCCCGACTCACGCTGAGTTGATAGATGCATTGGTCGCGGATCGGCTGGAAGAGCAACAAACCGAAATAGAGCGGCTGCAAGCACAAACCGACGGTTCTTCAGCAGAGGTGTTGGATGCTGTGCTGAGGTGGTTCACTTTTGGTCAGAACAACACGTCGGGGGATGATCGCCTGGATGTTCAGCTTTGGGCCTTGGCTCAGGTTGATGACTCTGCCCGTCGTGCGCTTGCTCGTTACCATGATCAGTACGTGGCTTTTCTTGCCAAACTCATTCGTGAGGGAGTGGGTGTTTCAAAACAGCAGTCCGTTGGCCGCGCGGTTGCCATTGCATCCTTGTTGGAGGGTTCAATTCTCTTTGTTGAACTGGCAGCCGATATCGCGCCCGGGAAGAAGAGATATAAGGACATCTATAACTCAGTGTGCTTGATTGCTTATGGCGCAATGTAGACATCTACCTGTTGGTCTGTAATTGGCCTACTATCAATTGGTCTCTGACCAGAACTTTCTCGAAGGCGTACCGACGACCCCATACCCAGAGGTAGGCGTCCTCAACCGCGCGGAGATTCTTGATCCACTGGGATGCGCTGCGTACAGTGCCGATCGTGACATAAGGGTAGGCGAGGTAACCCACCAAAGGGACAGACAGATCACGCCCTGAGTTCCTGCCCTTCATTTCTAGCAACACCAACCCCGGTGTCCAGTTAAGTGGCGTACCGATACCTGTTTTGATTAGCGGCGTCACCCAGTCGTTCAAGGGTTGCAGCGCCTGATTGAAGTTGAAGTCTGTGGTCATCATTTTGTATCACTCAAGCTCCATTTTATGAGCTCGCCCAGTAAAGCTGGCTCGGGTTGGTCACCGACGATCGTATCGGTATACAGAAAGGGTTCGATCAACCGTGTTAAGGCGGTCGCCACAAAGTCTGGTGTCTGTTCGACCTTTAGATGTCCCCCATCCTGTTCTGCAACGATGATGTCTGCAAATCGCTGCGAGGTTCTGGCTCGCACCAGGCTCTCCTCTGTGCAGAGTACTTTCATTCCTTGCTTAGGGTTCTGCTTCAGATAGCGGTTCAGCGCAGAGAGCTTGCGCAGGTCTTTGAGTATCCCCTCAGCAACGAAAGCCAGGCGCTCAGCACCCTTGAGCGACTGAGACGCGTCGATATGCTTGTCAAAAGCGTCGTCGATCAGAGAGGCAACAACCTCACCAATCAATTGTTCTGCGCTGCCAGCCCAGCGGTAAGCGGTGGCCCTGGATATGCCCAACTCCCGCGCCAGACGCTGCAATTCTATGCGTTTGGCAGCGAGAAAGTACTCGCGCGCCATCCGGTGCAGATCAATCGGCTGGCACGTGTGCCATGTGCGGCGAGGTACCACTAGCTGGCTGGACTGCTTGCCATGGGGGCTGATGAGATGTCTGCCCTGCCATAAATACCGGCGCGCCAGCCGAAGCGCTGAAAGGGCTGCCAAGCTTCTTCGCCTTGTCCCAGTCGATCCGCAACCGCAAAGAGCACCGCCGGGCTGAAGCCGAGGCTCATGTGCCCGGTAAAGACTTCAATGTTTTCTGTGTGCTGGTCTGTTGCTTCCGTGGCGATCTGCCACGGCACAATTGCATCCTGTCTGCTGTATACATTGCTGTTGGGCATGGATAACGGCTGACCGGCTAGACGCCGCAGGTCTGCCAGCGATTCATGGTCCATAGAGATAACTCTGCGTGCTATCGACCGTGTTGCGCCAGGATGACCATTAAACGGGCTGCCCAGCGTGATCACCTGGCGCACCTGCTCCGGGTAGAACTGCGCTAACAAGCGAGCATATACGCCACCCAGTGACCAGCCCACCAGGCTGACTTTGCGCTCGCCACCCGCTGCGTAGTTCGACTCGAACAAGCTCGACAGTTTTTGCGGCAACGCCTCCATTCTTGGACCGAGGTTTCTGCCCAAGCCCCAAGGCTGGGCGTCGAAGCCTTGCCGGGTGAGATAGTTTCTTAAGATGGCGGTAGATCTGTCGCTACCCCCGAAACCGGGCATGACGATAACTTTGTGTCCATCTCCTCGTCGAGCACCGGCGAGGAAGGGTGCCGTTGCCATGAGCGACATGAATTGCATCATCGCTTGGGGGCCTTCTGCGTAAAGCAGCGCCCGCGAGGGGCGTCGAATAACCTGTTCTGCCATGAGTTGAGCCTCAGTGAATACTGTTAATCAAGAAAGAAAGCTGAATCTAAGAATGAAACAGATCGGGATTTTGTCTCATTAATGAGACAAAATCAAACTTTATCTCATTGGTTTCTGGATCTCGAAGAACATGGATCGGCAGCCTGTCCCCACTTTCAGACCAAACCTTAAGGTTTTACGCTGTAATCCAGGTCAACCGGCGTGGCACCTTGTGCTTCCCCAATAAGCTGGCGCATTTGCAGGCGAAATCGCTCCAACCTCTCTCTATTCATCATGAAGCGCCGGAAGTCGCCGGGTGACGTGTTGTGGTGGAGCACAGATCTGTAGCCGCCCGGCGCTTCAATGTCGTAGCGCACCGGGAATTGCAGCCAGGTACCTTGCATCTCTTCGGATAACATCCAGTTCAGGTAGAGTTTTGCAGCAGCTTTGTTTTTTGCCTGGGTCGGAATGGCTGCCGTTTGGAACCATGTCAGAAAGAAATCATCTACGGGCAACAGGAATTGTGTGTTAGCGCTTGGCACTGATGCAAACGCCCAGAATGTCGTAAAACTTGCCGCGTACCAGCCCTTGTTGATCGCGACGTACGGCATGGCAGTACCGCGCACCCAAACAGGCTCATTTGCCACCAGTTGCTGCAGATATTCCCACCCGTATTTTTCTTTGAGGTTCCAGAACTGATACAGCACGGCATCATCGTCATGAGGGTAAGTCAGAATAACCTTGCCTTTCAGTTCAGGATTCAGGTAGTCCAAAGCGTCACGGGGAGGCTGCTGAACCATGTCTGTATTAACAAAGTTGCTGAAGGTCACACCGTAGACACTCGTCCACCTGCCGTGCGGGTCCTTGTGATCCGGAAAGACTTTGTCCCAGTTTTTAGGTTTGTAAACTTCCAGTAATCCGCGATCTGCGTAGTACTCGAAGTCGTGCAGGGTCTGAAACTGAATCACATCCGGTATGTTTTCTTCGCCGCCGGCAGCACGTGCGTTGTCATAGCGGGGTGCGTGATTAAGACTCACATCGACGCTGTGTATTGCGTTAATCTTTGGAAATCGCGCTTTAAATTTGTCGAAGTAATAGTCGATCTGATCTGCTTTATCCCCGCCTGCGCGAAGCACAAAATTG
>JBCCUW010000380.1:0-4655 GCA_039196385.1 Pseudomonadota bacterium | reverse complement strand
TTGTCCACCAGCGCGTTCAGCAACAGATCAACCAGCTCGGGAAACTCCGGCAGGTCTTCAAGCAGACGTTGATTCAGTGGTTGCGCCAGCGGTTGCAGCGTTGCGCGCATGCCCGGGATGGCCTGCAGTGCAAGGGACAGTTTGGCCACGTCCCGGGGTGATGCGGAACGCAGCGCGACGCGCGTCAGAATTCGCTCCAGATCGCCGATTCCACGTAACTGCTGACGTAACGAATCGACGCATCCAGCTGCAGCAGCGGCGGTAATCCAATCCTGCCGTGCCAACACTTGTTTGAGCACCCGGCACGGCTCGTTGAGCCAGCGCGTTAACAGGCGGCTGCCCATGGGTGAGCCCGTGGTATCCATCAGTGCCAGCAGCGTGTGATCCCGGGCACCGTTCGCGCGTCTGTCGATTTCCAGATTACGGCGGCTTTGGGCGTCGATTTGAATAATGTCGCTGTGATTGACCTGGTGGAGATGTTGAATGAAGTCCAGGCTTTGTCGCTGGGTGTCCTGAGCATAAGCCAGCGCCGCTGCCGCCGCGCCGATACAGGGGCTTGCCGGGGACAGATCTGCCAGCTGCAGTACATCACCGGCGAAATGTTGATTCAATTTGATCAATCCACTGCGCTGATCAAACTGCAGCGCACTCAGCCGCCTTACAGCAACTTCATTTTGCACTGGGAATTGCGATGGTAAGTCGACGTTGTCAGCCAGCAGTAGCTCAGTAGGTTGCACCTGCTGCAACAGGTCGCGCAATTGCCCGACACTTTCCAGCTGCACAACTTCCAGGCGACTGTTGGCCAGGTTCAGATATGCGGCACCCATCAGCCGGGAAGTCTGCCTGTCCGCCTGGCGGGTCTGTTTGTGGTTTGTGCCCGTTGGCAGATGGACCGCCATAAGCAGGCTCTGACTCTGACCATCCAGCAGGCTGTCGTCGGTCAGTGTGCCCGGTGTGACCACTCGTTGTACCTGCCTTTCCACCGGACCTTTGCTGGTGGCGGGGTCACCAACCTGCTCGCAGATGGCCACCGAGCGGCCCTGTTTGACCAGTCTCGAAAGGTAATTGTCTGCGGCATGAAAGGGCACGCCGCACATCGGGATGGGTTCGCCGGCACTCTGTCCCCGCGCCGTAAGCGTAATATCCAGCAGCTGGGCAGCACTTTGGGCGTCTTCGTAGAACAATTCGTAAAAGTCACCCATGCGGTAAAACAGCAGATCGTTCGGATGCTGTGCTTTGATCGCCAGATACTGGCGCATCATAGGTGTATGGGCGGCGCCTGTGGAGTCAGCCGCGCTGGATGTGTCTGGCATGGATCAGTAAAGGTAGAATTTTGTTTGAGCTACAGTCCCGATCACTAAGTGAACTACAGCCGGGGAAGGGGAGTCAACCACGGCGCTGCCAGGTGCTGTTTTGGGCTTCTGAAGGTGTGCGAAATCAGCCTGGTCCCCGGTTTTGGGCTTGCAAGCAGGCACTGTTTGAATATACAGTACTGGCTCTGAATGGATATGCACAGGATCCACAGGAAAAATTGGGATTGGGACAACAAATCTGGACGTACTATCCGAATCCAGTTAACGGAACCAATCAAAATTGATCATGGCTGAGCCTGCTCAGCTGACAGACCGGTATACGTACCGGGTACATAAAGTACAAAGAGGACATCAGTAATCATGGCCCAGGACAAAATCAAACGGAATGACACCGCGCAAGACAGCAAAACCAAAGCCAATCCCGAAAAAGAACGCGCACTGACAGCTGCCCTGGCGCAGATCGAAAGGCAGTTTGGTAAAGGCTCTCTCATGCGTCTGGGAGATCAGGAACGCGTTGCCATTCCCTCCATCTCCACCGGATCTCTTGGGCTGGATATTGCGCTGGGTATCGGGGGTGTTCCGCGCGGTCGAGTGGTGGAAATTTACGGGCCTGAGTCTTCCGGTAAAACTACCCTGACGCTGCAGATTGTAGCGGAGGCGCAGAAAACCGGCGGCACCTGTGCCTTTATCGACGCGGAACATGCGCTGGATCCTATTTATGCTCAGGCGCTCGGTGTGGATACGGATGAGCTGCTGGTCTCACAACCGGACACCGGTGAGCAGGCGCTGGAGATCTGTGACATGCTGGTGCGTTCCAACGCTGTTGACGTGGTCATTGTCGACTCGGTTGCGGCGCTGACCCCCAAGGCTGAAATTGAAGGCGAAATGGGTGATACCCACGTTGGTTTGCAGGCCCGTCTGATGAGTCAGGCGTTGCGCAAGATGACCGGCAATATCAAGCAGTCCAACACGCTGGTTGTGTTTATCAACCAGATCCGCATGAAAATTGGTGTCATGTTCGGTTCTCCGGAAACCACAACCGGTGGTAACGCCCTCAAGTTTTATTCCTCCGTGCGTCTGGATATCCGCCGCATTGGCGCGGTAAAGGATGGTGATGAAATTATTGGAAACGAAACCCGTGTGAAGGTCGTGAAAAATAAAGTTTCGCCGCCTTTCCGCCAGACAGAGTTTCAGATTCTCTATGGTAAAGGCATTAATCACACCGGTGAGGTGCTGGAACTTGGCGTTCAGCAGGGTATCGTCGAGAAAAGCGGTGCCTGGTATGCCTACAATGGCGACCGGATTGGCCAGGGACGAAAAAATGCCGCTGACTTTCTTGATGACAACCCCGACATGCGCGACGAGATTGAGAGCAAGATACGCCAGGAATTGATGCCAGCGGTTGCAGGTGATGACCAGGAGTTAGGTGAGGTCGTGATCCCCGAAGCTGCGCAGGACTCGCTGTCGTAGACACGGTAGCAAAAATCTATCAGGCAGCGCTGGGCGTACTCGCCCGGCGCGAACATACTCAGCGAGAGCTGAAAGAAAAATTAACACGGCGTTTTGGCTCAGCGTCTGAAGATGCCATTCACTCTGTACTGCTATCCCTTCGTGAAGAAAACCTGCTGAGTGATCAGCGGTATGCTGAGATGCGGGTTCGCAGTCGTATCAGTCGCGGATATGGCCCAGGTCATATCCGCCAGGATCTAAGCGCCAAGGGGGTTGCCAAAGAGCTGATCGAAATCGCGTTGGAGCAGGCGGCAATCAACTGGCTCGACCATGCGGAAGAATTATTGGCGCGCCGCCATCGTGATTATCAGGAGACTCCCCAGGCCTGGCAGAAAGCCGCAAGATATCTTCAGCGGCGCGGATTTCCTTCAGATATTGTGCGCCGAGCAGTAGGTGATCAACCCTACGCTTAAACACTGTTTCGACTCCGCAATCCGGGTAATTGGCCCTACCAAATCGCTGTGCCAAATCGCTGGCGCTTACATTATACTTCCCGGCCTTTTTTAACCTGCGCTAACCGACTGAGAGTCAGATAATGTCTTTCATCTGCTCGAGCGGTGTAAGACACAATAGTGATGGAAGAAGCATGAAAACTGCGGAAGTGAGAAACGCCTATCTGTCCTTTTTTGAAGGGCATGGCCACAAAGTTGTCCCATCGAGCACCCTGGTGCCCAAAGATGACCCGACGCTGCTGTTTACCAATGCAGGTATGAATCAGTTCAAAGACCCGTTGCTGGGCAGATCCAATCCAGGCTATTCCCGGGCAACGTCTTCACAGCGATGTGTGCGCGCGGGTGGCAAACACAACGACCTGGAAAACGTTGGTTATACCGCGCGTCACCACACGTTCTTTGAGATGTTAGGCAATTTCAGCTTCGGTGATTACTTCAAAGAAGAGACTATCTCCTGGGCTTGGGAGTTTGTTACCCAAATGCTGCAGCTTCCCCAGGAAAAAATATGGGTAACGGTCCATCCCAGTGATAGTGAGGCACGGGAGTTGTGGCAGAAAAAGGTGGGGCTGCCCCTAGAGCGGGTAATCGATCTTGAGGAAAATTTCTGGACAATGGGGGATACCGGCCCTTGCGGTCCCTGCACCGAGCTGTTTTACGACCATGGTCCCGATGTATTTGGTGGGCCGCCAGGCTCGCCGGACGAGGATGGTGATCGCTACATTGAGTTCTGGAATCTGGTATTTCCACAGTTTGACCGTGCCGCAGATGGCGAGCTCACGCCACTGCCGCAGCCGGGCGTGGACACGGGCATGGGGCTGGAGCGGGTATCCGCCATTATGCAGGGCGTGCACAGCAACTATGAAATTGATCTGTTCCAGAGCATCCTGAAACGCGCAGGCGAGTTTGCGGGTGTCACAGACCAACAGGCTGTGCTGGCCAATGCATCACTGCGCGTGATAGCTGACCACATTCGCTCCTGTGCCTTTCTTGTTGCAGACGGGGTGATTCCCGGCAGTGAAGATCGGGCGTACGTGCTGCGTCGGATTATCCGCCGCGCGCTGCGCCACGGTCACAAGCTCAACATACCTGGCCTGTTCTTCCACCAGTTGGTGGATGTTCTGGTAGAGGAGATGGGGCAGGCGTTTCCGATTCTGGCTGAACGGCAGCAGCACGTTACCGATGTTCTGCGCGGTGAAGAAGAGCGGTTTGGCGAAACGCTGAAGCAGGGCATGGAACTGCTGCAGACGCGTCTGGCTGACCTGCCCGACAATACCATTCCCGGTGACGTGGTGTTTCAGCTGTACGATACCTATGGTTTCCCTGCTGATTTAACTGCGGACGTGGCACGTGAGCGAAATATTGAGGTGGACATGGCCGGCTT
>JBCCUW010000379.1:0-4665 GCA_039196385.1 Pseudomonadota bacterium | reverse complement strand
AGGGTTTGAAAGCGGCGGATTGGCTGGTGCGCATGGGTTTGCCGAGGGTTACACCAGGATTCCCGCTGTCGAACAGCAGTACCTGCATGGTGAGATGGTTGCCATGGGAGTGATCAGTCAATTGATGATGGAGCGTGACACACACGAGGCAGAGAGGGTTGCGGAGTTTTTTGCGTCCGTTGGTTTGCCGATACACCTTGAGCAGCTTGGCTTGAGCGGGGGCGATCCCGGTATTGACGAGGTCGTAGAAGGCGCATTGGCTTTTGCCCCGATCCACAATCTACCTTTCGCAGTGGATGCAAACCGGGTTAAAGAAGGCTTGGTGGGCGCTAACCAGCTAGGTATGCGGGTAAGTGAACGATTGGGCGATGCGGCCTATCGGCGACTGCACCAGTGAACAGCGTATTTAAGGACTCAGCATGCGAATAACAAGATTATCTGCACCTCTGGGGGCTGTTGTTGAAGGGGTGGACGTGCGCCGCATCGACAAGCAGGACTGGCTTCAGATCAATCAACTGTTCTGCGAGCATCATGTGCTGATCTTTCCTGGGCAATCCGTATCTCCTGGCGAGCAGATGACGTTTGCCAAACTTTGGGGGGACCTTGTGCCATTTCCTTATGGCGGGTTGCCGGATTATCCGAACATCATTGAACTGCGGAATCGAGGTAAGTCGAAAGACGTGAACCAGCATTGGCACTCCGATATGACCTACAACCCCGAGCCACCTAAGCTGACCATGTTGTACGCCCTTGAGGCGCCTGCGGTAGGTGGCGAAACTGCATTTGCGAATCAGATACTGGCTTACCAAGATCTCAGTGAAGGTATGCGCGACCTGCTTGATAATCTGCAAGCCCAACACAGCGCCAAAGGTTTGGCGCGCCTGTACGGTCGCAACCAGGAGGAGGCCTCTGAAGCTGTTCATCCGGTGGTGCGCACGCATGACGAAAGCGGCGCCAAAGCGCTGTATGTGTGTCGCGCGTTTACCACGCGTTTTTGCAATTGGAGCCGTGCTGAAAGCAAGCCGATTCTGGAGTATCTCTTTGAGCATGCGGTGCGGCCGGAATATCAAGCCCGGCATCAGTGGCGCGCAGGAGATCTGGTCATGTGGGACAATCGCTGTCTGCAGCACTATGCCGTACACGATCATGGAGACGACGCGCGGATCATACACCGCTGTCAGGTTGTGGGTCAGGCGCCAGCATGACTGATCTGGACACACTCCTCGCCTGGGCGACAAAGTTACCGTCAACGACAAATGAGGCGGACTACCATACCTTATGGCATGAGCATTGCGCGCCTTTGCTGCGTGCTGACGATTCTGACGACGTGAGTTATTTCCAGTTGGCTCACCTGGGGGGACTTTGTGCTGATCGATTGGCCTGGGTGTTTATTGCGGGATATCAGGCGGCCATTCGAAGAACGTTTGTGCGCCGGCAATTTGCTGAATGGACAGCTTTTGCGGTGTCGGAATCAGCGGATAGTCAACAATTGCCGGGAGTGACCTGGCGGGAAGGAGCTGGGGGCTTGATCTGCTCGGGATACAAGACCTGGGTGGCGAGCAGTCGCTTTGTGCGCCACATTGTTGTTAAAGCGGGTCGTGGTAAACAGGCGCGTTATGTGGTCGTTGATACGCAGGCTGATGGCGTGACGTTGAGCCATAAAACGGCGCCCGGCATGTTGCCTGACTTGAGTCAGGGTCAAATAAGTCTCAATGAACTGGTTGTACCGATGGCGGATCTGCTGGACAGCACCGATGTCGAGAGTTTTGGTGGGTTTGAGAAATTGTACATTTTTGTTGCGTTTTTGGCCTACGCATTGCGAGTGTGTGTCGCGCCCGCTAGCCAGTCGTCAGAAGCTGCGGCGTCAATTGCCGCAATGTCGTCAACGGGAGATTCGAGTCAGATGATTGACCAGATCCGGGGCGCTCTTGATCTTGCGCAGGCGCTGCATGCTGCGCCGTCGCCGGGCGCGGATCCTCGTTTCGCAGACCTCGCTGAGGTTGTGCAACAATTGCGTAGGTCGCTGTCCGGCCAGGTTTTCGCGAAAGATGCTGAGTGGCAGCGCGATCAGAAACTGATCGCGATGTACAGGTGATAGGCCAAAGCTGGCAGCCTTTGCTGTCCTGTTTTAAAAGACTGTCAGCTGACGACGCTGCCGCCATCGCACGTGATGACATCGCCCACGGTGAAACCCGACGCCTTGGAGCTTAAGAAAATGGCCAGTCCTGCAATATCCTCGGCCTTGCCAACCCGTCCGCGAGGATTGCTGCGTCCGACCGCATCCCAATCTGTGGTATCGGTATCACCGCCACCTCCTACACCGGTGCTCAACATATAAGTTGGAAATGGGCCTGGCGCGATTCCGTTTACAATAATGTTACGCTTGATCAGATGGGCGGCCAGCACGCGCGTAAGATGGTGCACGGCAGCTTTGGACGGACCGTAAGAAAAGTTCTCAAATACTGGTGTTTTAATGCCATCGATAGAGCCGACGTTAACAATTCTCGCCGGTTCGTCAAAAGTACCGGCGGCCTCCAGCAGGGGCAACAGTTTCTGGGTTAGAAAGAAAGGCCCTTTCACGTTGGTGTTCATCACTTTGTCCCAGCCCACTTCGGGAAACTCTTCGAGTGGTGCGCCCCAGGCGACCCCGGCATTGTTGATCAGGACATCCAGTCGCGATTCAAGTGATGAGAAAGCTTGGGCAAATCCTTCGATTCCTGCCAGGGTGGACATGTCTGCGGGTAACGAGATGCACTTGCCACCGAATTCCGCCTGCAATCGCTCAGCTGTGGCGTCACAAGCCTCTGCTTTACGTGAACTGATGTACACCTTGGCCCCGTTGGCAAGGAACCCGGCAGCAATCATCTCACCGATTCCGCGCGAACCCCCGGTAATTACTACAACCTTGCCGGCTACTGAAAACAGGTCTTTCACTTTTCTTACCTCCCATGAATCCTAAGAAAGAAGCTTATTAGAGATGCCAGTAAACGCGGCAGTTTAGAAGAACGTGTCCGGACTTGCACGGGAAGCAATGTCCGGTCCGACGCATCCGTCTTGGTGCAGCTAGAGAGTCTGGACGATATCCAGCAACTCGCCACGCTCCAGACCACGCTGCACGCGAGCCTTGGCATTACGCTTTCGACCGCGCAGCATGTATCTGAGTACCTTGCTTCGGGTTTTGGGGTCGTTTAAAAACTCGCCGGGTTTTTCCACCAGATTTACTGTGCGCATCATGCCGCGAAAGATGTGAATATCGTCGCGCACAGCGGCGGCAAGCGCGTCACCGAACGCCAGTCTAAACCAGCCTTTCAGGCTAGTTGCGCGATCTAGGCTGCGGCCCTGCATGACAGCCTCAGCTCTGCGAATACCGCTTTTGTCCTCACGCAGGCTGGCATCAAAGATGGGCCGCACCTGTTCATTGGTTAAATTCTGGAAAGCCTGGGCTCGCTGCGTAGCGTCTTTATGTTCCTGCAGCACACCGGCAAGGATCTGCGCGTGCAGAATGCCGGTACTGCATCCTCTGCCGTACAGTGGATTCGTGCGGACGGATGAGTCACCCACGGCAAAAAAGTTAAGTACTGTGGGTACGTTGTTGGGTGAATAGTCGCGCCACACGGCGTGGATTTCACCGATGCCAAAAGCGTTTGTTGTGGGTTCAGCATTCGCTTCCGCAATCCAGGGTACCAGGCCTGGCACTGTTCGGCAGATAGCATCGAACCTATCACCGTCCTTTACAGCGGTCCTTAGATCTGTCTCTCGATTGGGCAGGCAAATGATGATGGCGAAGTGGCCACTATCACCCGGAAATACGCCGTACTTCATATACCCCAGGTCCCCTGCGGAGGGGTCGTTCTCGTGCCGGGATGGTTCACTGACGCCGGGTTTCAGTTTGTAGTGCCGCGTGTAGTACACGATTTCAGCATCGTCGCGCTCTTCGAGGATATTTTTGCCGTGTGCTGCGAACCAGTTTGGGAATTTACTGGCGCGCCCGGCCGCATCAATGATGACGTCAGCCTGATGAATTGACTTGGTGTTCCCATTTCTGCGATCGGTTAATTCCACACCGGCCAGGGTCAATGGTTCTGTGTTGTTGGCGTTGCTGACGTGGATTTCATCCACCGGTTTTTGCAGGGCAACTCCGGTGACGTAGGTTGAGTTCGTGATGGTGATGTTCGGGTGCTGGGAGACATGCCGACGGAGTACTGTTTCGATTGTTGCCCGTCGGCAAAGCAACATCCACAACTTTTCATCCCCAGGCATGGGGTGGTACGCATCCTGTAGATATGGCGGCACCAGATCTTCAAAGTCCAGGCGGCGCGCACCGGCGGCAAAAAATTCGGCCAGCAACTCGGGATGGTGCTCCTCAAGCAAGCTGCACATCAATCCAAGAAAGGCGTGGGGATGTCTGAATTGCGCTGCACCACGGCGCTGCCACTCGAAGAATGCCTGTTCAGCATCCCCTTCAGGTGGCGGGATATCTCGTTCGAAAATCGTCACCCGGTTGTTCTGCTTGGCTAGCGCCAATGCGGTGCACATGCCGGCAATGCCGGCGCCTACAATCGCGATACTCTCGTTCATTTGTCAGTTTCAAAACGTTAAGCACTCCATTTTAGCAGCTTGGCTGCCAATTTCTGAGAGTGACACACACTTTCGACGTCACTGAGT
>JBCCUW010000378.1:0-4671 GCA_039196385.1 Pseudomonadota bacterium | reverse complement strand
CGCTCCAATCGCCGTGATTAAACCAGCGGGCCCTGCCCCGACTACAACCAGATGGTAACGTTGTTGGGGCGTCGGGTTCTGGTAATCTGCCGGCGCCAGCAAGCTGGCAGTGAGTTCGTCAAATTCTGCACCTGGATAATTCATACGGCAGCATTCCCCTTCTCCTGAGATGAGCTCTGCTCGGCGTCCGGATCGCTCGCTGCAGGATCTGCAGCCTCCGCCTGCTCCAACTGTTCGCTCAGCGCTTTGCCCGCAATACGAGTAATCACTACTGTGAGCACCACTGTGGCCACCAGACCCACATAGAACAGGCTGTTTCCTACAGGGGATTCCGCCAGGTCACCTGCCAGCAGGCTGGCCAGGTCGGAGGCCACCGAGCCCAGATACACATAAAGGACTGTCCCAGGCATCATGCCGATCCACGACGCGCCCACATAGGTCCAGAAGCGCACGGCCGTTAAACCCAGCGCATAGTTCAGCAGATTAAACGGAAACACCGGTGACAACCTCGTCAGCAACACGATCAACCCGCCCCGCTGCTCAATCGCGCGGTCCAGTGCGGCAAAACGGGGCATGGCGTCGAGCTTGTCGCTGACCCAATCGCGGGCCAGGAAACGTCCAACCAGAAACGCACACGACGCACCCAGGACACTGGCCGCAGAGACGATGACAAAGCCATAACCCAAGCCAAAGAGAAAGCCGGCGCCCAGGGTCAGCAAGCTACCTGGCAGCAACAATACCGCGGCGGCCACGTACATAAGGATAAAAACAATCCAGGACACGGTGCGATTGGCATCAATCCAGGCAAACAGACTGGTTATCCAGTCGGCTATCGGCAGCACAAAAGCTGCTGTTAACAAGACAACGAGACCCACGACTAATACCACTGGTTTTGACATCAGACTTTTTCCGCTAATTCACGCAAGGCAAATTTCTGCACCTTGCCGGTTGAAGTTTTAGGCAGTTCCGCAAACACCACCGTACGGGGTACTTTGAAGCGCGCCATGTTTTCCTGGCAGTATTGGATGACATCAGCCTCAGTTAGTTCCTGACCAGGACGCAGGGTGACAAACGCGCAAGGCGTTTCACCCCACTTGTCATCGTGTTTCGCCACCACTGCAGCTTCCAGAACGGCCGGATGCCGGAACAGAACATCCTCGATCTCGATACTGGAGATGTTTTCCCCACCAGAAATTATAATGTCTTTGGAACGGTCCATGATCTGGATGTAACCATCCGCATGCCATACCGCAAGATCGCCGGAATGAAACCAACCGCCGGCAAAACTCTCTGCGGTGGCCTGGGGGTTTTTGAGATATCCCTTCATAACATTGTTACCCCGCATCATCACTTCACCGATAGTCTGCCCATCCTGGGGTACCGGCTGCAGGGTTTCCGGGTCAGCCACCAGGAGACCTTCCAGCATCTGCCCTCCAACCCCCTGACGGGCTTTCAGCACCGCCTGCTGATCAGGATCGTGGCCGCCCCAAAGGTCGTCCTGCCAAGCACATAATGTTACCGGCCCGTAAGTCTCAGTCAGTCCATAAACATGAGTCACCTCCATGCCCATGGACTGCATCCCGGCAATAATCGCCGCTGGCGGTGCTGCACCCGCAGTCATGACCTTAACCGGATGGTTCACCAGCTCGCGCAGTTCGGCGGGCGCACTGAGCAAGGTATTCAGAACAACCGGCGCACCGCAGAAATGCGTCACCCGATGGTCACTCATCGCTTGATAGACGGCATCCTCGCGCACCTGCCGCAGGCAGACACTGGTACCGGCATTCACCGCCAGGGTCCAGGGGAAACACCAGCCATTGCAATGAAACATGGGCAACGTCCACAGATACACGGGATGTTCCCCCATGTTCCATGTCAGCGCATTGGACACCGCGTTCAAGTAAGCACCGCGATGATGGTATACCACACCTTTTGGATTGCCGGTGGTGCCCGAGGTGTAGTTCAACGCAATGGCGGCCCACTCGTTTGCGGGTAGGAAGTCGCGCGCATCAACCGGCACGGGCGCAGGCGGCGAGACCTGATCACCGAGCGCAACCAGATCCGCATAACTTAAGTCGCCCACCAGTGCGCCACCGGCAAAAGACTCGTCATCGATATGAACCACCAGGGGCGGGGTGTCCAGCTCGGCCAATGCCGCTTCAGCAAGCGGGCCAAATTCTTTGTCAACCAGGAACGCTTTTGCTTCACCATGCTGCAGAATGAAGCGCACGGTAGCGGCATCAAGCCGCATATTGATCGCGTTCAATACAGCACCACACATGGGTACCGCAAAATGCGCCTCAAACATTTCCGGGATATTGGCACTCAATATGGCCACCGTGTCCCCTTTGCCAATGCCTAGCTCAGCCAACCCAGCCGCTGCCGCCACCGAACGTTGCCATACCTGTGCCCACGTCAGGTCCCGCGAGCCGTAAACCACTGCCGTTCGATGCGGGTAGATCTGCGCTGCCCGGCGCAGAAAAGAGATGGGCGAAAGCGCGGTGTAATTGGCCTCGTTCTGCTCAAGGCCAGACTCATAGATACTCATTGATGCTTCATCTTATTTTATTCGCGTGTTTGTATTCGCGTGTGTGTGTTCGCGTGTGTGTCTTTGTTTGCATGTTTTTGTTTTTTTACTTTTTCTACGCATAGGGTAAAAGCTGTTGCTGCCGCATGCGCGCCTGCTCGCCGTCACTCATCACGCGAGCCTTGCGCGTCAGCAGATCCATGCGCACCCCAACTGCTTCAGCGCTGACCGCCAGTTTGCCAGTGTCGCGCGCAAAACATAGATGGGCAAAGCGTTGCAGCTTGGCGCCGCTTTCCATCAGTCCGGAGTGCACCACAAAACACTGATTAATCCGGAGCGGCTGATGGTAACGCAGCCGGTACTCCAGCACAGCGCCCCCGTCTCCGTCTCCTTGCCCTTGTCCTAATGGAGCGTGAGAACGGCCCAACCCTGCCCAGAGGTGGGGCATGGAGTCGGAAAGCCGACCCATGTAATGGTGCATCGCCAGACACCCACTCGACAGGGTTTCCTCAGGTGAGACGCACCCCATCCCAATCACTTTGAAGCCGTAGTCTGCCAGTTGATGCAGGGCGAGATCGCAATAACCGAGATCCTCATCAGCCACACCGCGACCACCAGCATGATCAGGCAGATCCTCAACCACCCCGTCAACGTGTTGTATCTCTACGTCACCCAGGCCATCCAACAGCCCGCTTTCAAACTGATGCACACAGGACGAGCGGACCTGATCAGAGAGCGAGTGCCGCAATTCGGTCAGCACCTGCAATGCACCATTGTCTCCGCGCACCACGCTCCAATATCCCGACAGCGGATCGGCAATACGGCATTCGGCAAGAAAACGCACCTGCTGCACACGCAACCCGCCTTCAGACAGCGATCCCAAACTTGCAGCCGGCACCGCAGCAAAGGTCTGCAGGCCCGCCACCAGCGTCTGCCAGTGTTTTTGCATATAGAACCGAACATTGAGGTGGTCGTTTTCGTCACACTCCCAGCGATTGACGCTGCCACGGTAAGCCAGCAGCATCAGGACCAGACCCCCGTGACGAATATGATCAACACCGCCGGTACCACAACAAAGCGTACCAGACCCTGCCACAGGCTGAAGTGTTGATGACTCAGATTCAACGCGTCACGATTGTGTTCCGGCAGCGCCACCCAACCGACAAACAAAGCTATGAACAAGCCGCCGAGAGGCAACAGGATCTGATTGGGCACCCAGTCGAGCAGCGTCGCCAGGGTCAGCCCGAACACACTGAGGTTTTGCCAGACATTGTAGCTCAGCACACTGCAGAAACTGGCGAGCATCACCAGACCAACCAGCACCAGCACTGCACGATGCCGGTTCAGTCCGAACCGCTCACCCAACCAGGCGACTAACGGCTCACATAACCCCACCACCGAGGTGATCGCTGCAACTGATAACAGGAGGAAAAACAATACAGCAACAAACAGCCCACCCGGCATCTGGGCAAACGCTACCGGCAAGGTCTGGAAGATCAGGCCGGTACCTCCAGCCGGATCCAGCCCATTGTTGAACACCATGGGAAAGATAACCAAGCCGGCCAGCAGGGCGACGGCGGTATCTGCGAGCACAATAATGACAGCGCTGTGCAGAATGGAGACATGCCTTGGCAGGTACGCACCAAACATCATCATGCCGGCCATAGCCACACCAATAGAAAAGAACGCCTGGCCCACCGCCGCCAGAAACACGTCTGCGCTGAGTTTGGAAAAGTCCGGGGTAAACAGGTAATCCAACGTTTGCGCCATGCCGCCGGCAAATACATTAAAAATGGCCAGGCCGACCAGGAGCACAAACAAAGTCGGCATTAATACACTGACCGCGCGCTCAATCCCGCGTTGTACACCCGCGTAGATGATCAGGCACGCCGCTCCAAGTGCTACCAGCGTCCACCCGCTGAGCGTCGGCACATCTGCCAACAATCTTGCAAACTGGCGATTGGCGCCACCCGCGTCAATCGAGCTGAAGTCACCAACCAGCGCCAGATACAGGTAGTAAAGCACCCAGCCCGCCACCACCGTGTACGCAATCAGAATGGCAAATGCCGTTAACAGATTGAGGTACCCTACACCGGCCCACCAGGGCGAGCGGTTCGCGCGCACCGCAGCATGGCGCATCGCTG
>JBCCUW010000377.1:0-4684 GCA_039196385.1 Pseudomonadota bacterium | reverse complement strand
CCGCATCCTGGTCGTACGCCGCATCCCTACTCACGTCGAACCAGCCGCCGGTTTTACCCGACTCAGCATTGGCCTGGTTGAAAGCCAGCAAAGTACTTGCCGCCCCACAGCTGGAAATGAGAAACCTGCGGCGCGACTGGCCTTTACGCTTTGCGATTTGGGTAGCATTTTCCAACGCCAGGCGATTGCCCTGTTCGTTTATCTTGGAAATCGGCAGCGGCACAAACTCGCCATTGGACGTGCTGTCTATTTTAATAGGCAGTCGATGGCCGTGTGGATCCATTTTCTCATGCTTCATATCGTATTTCCTTTTACCCACTCCAGGATTTTTGATGGCACCCGGAGTCTGATGGTACATGCAGATAGTACCTGAGAAAGCGTGACACCGGCGAATTGCGCCTGACCCTGATCGGCGCTATTTTGCGTTGATGGAGAAAATCACAATATCCGATTCGCAAGCAGACATAGACTTTGAATTCGTTTACCAGTTCTTATCCGAGCAGTCGATCTGGGCTTCCGGGGTTGGCCGTACGACACAACGACGTGCATTGGATAACTCGCTGTGCATCAGCGCCTTCAACAACGGCAAGCAGGTGGGTTTTGCTCGGGTCGTCACCGACTACGCCACGTTCGCCTGGGTGGACGATGTGTTTGTAGATGAAGCAGTACGGGGCCAGGGTGTTGCCCATCAAATGATCTCTACGATTCTCAACCACGACAAACTTCAAAGTGTCGCTTCGTGCTGGCTTTCATCCAGCAATCCTGTGGCACGAGCCTTGTTTGCAAAGCCCGGCTTCACAAGACCCGACGAAGCCCGTCTTGATAAATTGATGGCACAACCCAAGCGCCAGAACAACAGCTACAAGAGGTAGATCCACGGCGCCACCGGACCAGTCCTCGACGACGCTGGTTTGGCGTCGATAACGGTAAATTCATCTGGCATCATAAAGTAATGACTGAAAAGGAATTCAATCGGGCGTTGAAGCTCGCCACGTTTACTGTGACCGGCGACCTCGGCTTAAAGGCCATGCTGGACCTGTTGAGCAATATGCACGCCCATCCAGACTTCGACGGCGCGTACCGCGTGTTATGTGACTATCGACAGTGTAACTGGGCACCCATGCTGGAGGAGTTTCGCCGCCACGAGCATTCGGTGGTTGACCTACTCAACCTGCGCCAGCCTGCAGGTGTGGTGGCTTTTGTGTTGAGCAGCGAAACCGAGCGTCAGATTCTCGATCAGATCAGCAGCGAATATCCCTGGAAAACAGCATGGGCCACGTTTACCTGCCCAGATGTGGCCAGGGAATGGTTGCTGTCTCAACCCGTGGGAACAGAATTGCCAAGTACTGCGGTCTAGATCCATCCGTGTTGCATCTAATCCCACTCGTCGCGCAGCAACCCAAAGACGACCTCATCGACAAGCTGGCCTTTGGCGAACTGGTTCTGCCGCAGCGTACCCTCATGGGTAAAACCCAATTTCTGCAAGACTTTCATCGACGCTGCGTTGCGCGCATCAGCATGGGCGCGGATGCGCTGCAGCTGCCGGGTTTCCTTAAATGCCACATCGATAACCGCTGAGGTCGCTTGACCGGCGAGGCCTCGCCCACGCAGATCGCCGTGCACACCAAAGCCGATCACCGCTACCCTGCGGCCCTGCTCAAACGTCAGGCTCACCACACCCACCACACCATCTCCGCAAACGACGGCCCAGTTAGGTGCCTGGGCGCGATCCCGATGGCGCATTTCATCGACAAAACTCTGTGCATCAGCGAGCTGAAAGTCTGCAGGCACACTGGCGTTAAACTGCGCCCACCCCGGGTCGCTGCGCCAGTAGGCAAACACGCTGGGAGCATCTTGCGACTGAAAAGGTCTCAGGTGCAATTCACCGGATTGAATATTCTCAGGCAGCATCTGAGTCCCGCGAATAAGCTCTGCGAAAGACATACAGCGGCGTTGTTATATTGCGCGTGACCACGTCAGCAAAGTCGCGACGCGCAATCCCTTCCAGCTGGTCCAGCAATCGCGTTCGCGGCTCATCTGCTAGGCGCGAAACACCCGAAAAACCCTCGTACAGCATTCGCACGCCAGCTGCATCGAGGGTCAGTGCCCAGTGACTTTCGGCATGCAGTACCAGTTCAAACAAATCCGATCCCAAGAACTCTCCTATGCGCGCCGCGCTGTCCAGCGCAAACGGCAGGCTATCCGGTTGACCAGAAGGGCTCGCTGCTAACGGCGCTAACAACTCGCGGGTAGCTTCGTGAAACAGGTCTGGCCGATAAAGATCCTGAAATACCTGCCACACCAGCACAACATAGCCACCCGGCCGAGTAGCTGCAGCTAGATTTTGCACTCGCGTTTGCGGATTGAGCCAATGGAAAGATGTGGCCAGAAACACCAGATCAAATGCCGAGTCCGTTAGATCAGCTTCTTCCAGCGCCTCATAAATCACTCGACAATCAGGCCCTGCAGTCGCACAAATTTCGTCCAGAAAGGAAGCAAACCGCGTGTCCGGTTCGATGAGTGTCAATGGAGCAGCACCCAGTTCAATGAGTTTACGCGTGGCCTGCCCGCTCCCCGCACCAATCTCCAGTGTCGCGGTACGTGGGCCCACCACACCCTCTCGAGTCAGCACATCAAATACCCAGGCCGGGTAGTCCGGGCGACTACGGTGGTAACCACTCGCATTGCCACCAAAGGCATGGCGGCCTTCCGCTTCGGGAATCGATTTCATAAGCGTTACTGTATGCGCGCGTTTCAACATTGCCAATAGGACCGGCAGTGAGCCATGATAATCACCCATTTACGCACGTTGGGCGCACAATTGTCGCCACAGATTATCGGAGGTCATCATGGACATCACCAATGTTGCACAACTGCTCACCGCCAACCCGGAAGGTTCGTTTCTCGAGTTTTCTCCATTCAATGGCAAAACCTTCGGCACCTGCAACATTACCGGTGTGTCACCCGGCTGGGAGATGCACCCCGACACGGACGAGTTTTTCTTCGTTATGGAAGGCGTGGTGGAAATTACGCTGCTCGAAGACGAGCCCCGCCACTATGTTGCAGGAGCCGGCAGTTCTTTTGTGGTGCCACAGGGCATCTGGCACAAACCCGGCGCACCCGAGGGGGCAAAGTTCATTTACTTTACTCCTGGTGAGTCACTGTATTCCGAAAGCGAAGATCCGCGCACAGACTAAAAACGGCAAGCCAGGGATGACGCTTTCTGCCGGGCGGATCAACGATACCGCTGATTAAAAAAACTCATGTTTGGCCCTCCCGTCGATCCCACCCCTCCTATTCAAGGTTTTACACTTTTTACATTTTGCTGAGGTTAACATGTTAAAAGACACAAGCATGTTGACCGAGGCTCAGTTGATCGACACCGAATGGCAGGAGAATGGCATCATCCTGCACAACTGCAGCGGCGTAATAACCATCGAAGATCTCGCCCGCACGCTGCTCACTGATCTCAAGGACAGCCGCTATGCCACCACCACAGCCTCTTTGTGGGACTTACGGGGTGTGCGTTCAACCGTCAATCAATACGATTTGAATTACTACGCCAGATACTTCCTGGACCTCATGGCGCTCGTGCCCAAGACGCGCCGAACGGCATGGGTGGTCAAACTGAAAATGTCCGAAGCCATTATTAATTCATACTATCGTGAACACCCCTGGCCCGCGACATGGAGAACCTTTAACCACCGCACCCCCGCAGAGCAATGGTGTGCTAAAGCGCGGCCAGACTAAACCCCAGGTTAAACCCCCCTTCAGCCGCTGCGCACGCGGCGCGCACCCCAGATTATCCAGCCTGCGATAGTGGTCAACAGACCCACGAGAAACAACACGGTCTTCAAGGGTGTCAGCAAGGCCTTGCTGCTGACCAGGTCTGCTGTCTCGGTCAACGCCAGCACCTGCACGACCCCTTCCAGGAGATCCGTGGCGACCAGCACCACAAAGGCAAGCGCCAGGAAACGGCCGAACCTGGGCAAAAAGGCGACGGCAGAACCGATAAACAACGCGCCGTAAGCCAACGGGTAAGCCACATCCAACGTCGCCGTCAGCCAGGCGTGCGCTACGCGCTGTTTAGAGGTCATGGCAGCGATGGCCTGCCGCACTTCAGCAGGATCAGAGAGCGCGTCGACAAAAGACAGGCCCCATAGGCCCGCGGCCAGTGGAAAAGCCACGGTGATCAACACCGTTGCGACAAATGCCAGCCAGAGCGTGCGACTTTGAGCGAGTGTGTCCAGCAAGCTCATGTCGACACCCCCACGCTAATTCAGCACATCCGGAGATTTCAGCGTATCGGTTCTGGCCGCTTCCACTTCGCGCATCAGGCGCAGCAGGTTACCCGACCAGATTTTAGCGATATCAGCTTCACTGTAACCGGCTTCAACCAGCGCAGCGGTAATCCGTGGCAGCGCAGTCACGTCAATCATGCCGGTGACACCGCCACCGCCGTCCCAATCTGCACCTATACCAACATGGTCAACGCCCACCAGTTCAAGCATATGAAACAGGTGTTCCAGATATTTCTCGAAAGTCGAACGTGGGGGCGGAAACTCGTTGAATAATTCGTGACGCGCGGTGCGGTACTCGCGTGCTCTGGCCTCAGACATGGACGGAAAGTCAGTACCAAACTCTGCGTTCAGTTTTTCCATGGCAGCAGCGTGCTCCGGGGTGG
>JBCCUW010000376.1:0-4691 GCA_039196385.1 Pseudomonadota bacterium | reverse complement strand
TTATCTACGACACAAATTTATACGCACGTTGCGCAGCAACGCTTAAAATCACTCGTGCAGGAGCATCACCCGCGAGGCTGAATATACTTGGCTGAATAGTTTTTGGCAGGTGGCAGGAAACAAACCAATTCCAGCTTTGATGGTCTACTAGTATCACCCGATTGAAGATAAGGACAAGAATTTTGCAGGCTAAATCTATTTTGTGGTCAGCACTGGTTGTGTTGGTTGCTCTTCTGCCGGTTTCAATGGCCCGAGCGGAAGCCGCCTCGCCAGTTGCCGGTGCCTCGGTTGCCGAAATCAAGGGTCCCGCTGGTAGCGAAACACTGCTTAACCGGCTGCGCGCAAACATTCCCAATCTGCCGATCAGCGCTGTTACCAAGGCGGAAATTGAGGGTTTTTTTCTCGTTGAGTTGAGTAATGGCCAGTTGCTGTACGGCAGTGCTGATGGGAATCATCTGTTCTCGGGCGATCTGTACAGAATGAGCGACAAGGGTTTGATCAATCTTGCGGAAGCGCGGCGTGCGGTGAAGCGCAAACGCCTGATGGACAGCCAACCCGTTGAGGATATGGTGGTATTTGCACCAGCGGGGGAAACCAAAACGCATATCAGCATTTTCACCGACGTTGACTGCGGATACTGTCGCAAACTGCATCAGGAGATGGCGCAGATTAATGCGCTCGGCATTGAAGTACGCTATCTGGCGTACCCGCGGGCCGGGTTAGGTACAGCGACCTATGCCAAAATTGTGTCAGCCTGGTGTGCCGACAACCCAAATGATGCCATCACGGCCCTGAAGTCAGGTCTGGATATACCGAGCAAACAATGCAGCAATCCGGTTGCGGCACAGTATGAGTTAGGCCAGCAGGTTGGTGTGACGGGTACACCCGCGATTGTCACCGAGGACGGGCGGTTGTTGCCCGGCTATATGCCGGCAGCACAACTCGCTCAGGCCATTGGGCTGGAATAAGACACGGAATTCAGGTGAAACAGATTGGTATAGGAATTGCGGGACTGGGCACGGTTGCCCAGGGTGTTCTGCAGATTCTGCGTGACAACGGCGAAGCCATCGCCCTGCGCAGCGGTTGTGAAATCAAAGTACGGCGCGTTGCCAGCCGGACCCCAAAACCGGAGGTGGATCTGCTGGGCGCAGAGTTTTCCACCAGCCTGCAGGACCTGCTGGAAGATGACCGGGTGGACATTGTCCTGGAGCTGATCGGTGGTGAGACAGTGGCCAGAGATTTAATTGAACAGGCCTTGCAACGTGGCAAACCTGTGGTCACAGCCAACAAGGCAGTTATCGCCAATGCCGGGAATGCACTGTTCGCCAGCAATCAGTCGGTGCCTCTGCGTTTCGAAGCGGCTGTGGCAGGCGCCATTCCCATCATCGCAGCGATTCAACAGGGGCTGGTCGCAAATCGGTTTGAGCACGTCGTCGGGATTATTAATGGCACCTGCAACTACATCCTCACCGCCATGCAGGATCAGGGTGCGCAGTTTGATGACGCGCTGCGCACAGCGCAGGAATTGGGCTACGCCGAAGCTGACCCAACGTTTGATGTGGGTGGTATTGATGCTGCGCACAAGCTCACAATTCTGCTGTCCCTGGCGTTCGATACCCGTTTTGATTTTGCTGCCCTGCATGTTGAAGGCATCACCGAGATCACGGCAGAAGATATCAAATACGCAGACGAGTTAGGCTACAAAGTTAAACAACTGGGTATCGCTCGCCAAGTGGCTGATGGCTTGGAAGCGCGCGTGCATCCTGCTCTTGTACCCAAACAACAATTGCTGGCCAACGTGGATGATGTGCTGAACGCGGTGCTGGTGAAGTCAGATGCAGCGGGCAACACCATGTTCAGTGGTCCGGGTGCGGGTGGGGCGGCGACAGCTTCGGCTGTGTTGAGTGATACGGTGGCGATTGCCCGAGACCTCAGCCAGGATGCGCAGGACGCCATGGCAGAACCGGTGCACGCGCAGCCCCAAGTGCAAACCATATTACCGATTAGTGCCATCAGTAGTGCGCATTACATCCGCATTCCCAGTCGTGATGAGCCGGGGGTATTCGCCAAGGTGGCAGAAGCACTGTCTCGTCATGGCATCAGTATAGAGGCTGTGATTCAAAAGGAGCCTCCGGTCAAGCAGGATGTCGTCTCAATTGTCATCCTGACGGAGGTGGTGGTTGAAGAGAAAATTATTGCTGCGGTACGCGAAGTTGAGGCGCTTGAACAGGTGGTTGGACCGGTGGCGCGGATTCGCGTCGAAAGTCTGGAATAGTCTGCTTGGAAATTGTTGTACGCACTGTACCCCAGGGCCTGGCTGAGGTTCAGTCGCCCATACTGCGGCGTATCTATGCGGCGCGTGGCGTTACCAGTGAAAGTCAGCTGCAACGGCAGCTGACCGCGCTTCTGCACCCCTCGGATCTGCCTGATATTGAGCGGGCTGCGGAGCGTCTGGCTGATGCGATCGAGCAACAACAGCACATTCTGATCGTTGGGGATTTCGATGCGGATGGCGCAACTTCCGTGGCCCTGTGCGTGCTGTTGCTGCGTGCCATGGGTGCCAGCTCCATAGACTACCTGGTGCCCAACCGGTTTGAATTCGGCTATGGCCTTTCCCCGGAAATTGTGGCGCTGGCTGAATCTCAGAATCCAGCCGTTATTGTCACCGTAGACAACGGTGTCGCAAGTATTGCGGGGGTTGAACGCGCCCGGCAGTCTGGTATTGATGTGATTGTCACCGACCACCATCTGCCTGGCGCGGAGTTACCCGCTGCGTATGCCATTGTGAATCCGAATCTCGCCAGCAGTGGATTTGCCAGTACGGCGATGGCTGGCGTGGGTGTCGCCTATTACGTGATGAGTCAACTGCGCAATACGTTGCGCCAGCGAGGCTGGTTCACCGACGACCGGCCCCTGCCGAACATGGCGAACTATCTTGACCTCGTGGCCCTGGGCACCGTCGCGGATGTTGTCCCCCTGGATACAAATAACCGAGTGCTGGTGCATCAGGGGCTCGCGCGCATACGGGCGGGCCGCTGCCTGCCAGGTATTCAGGCGATCGCAGAGATTGCTCGAAAGAGCCTCGCCACGCTCAGCGCTCAGGATCTGGGTTTTGCGTTGGGTCCCCGTCTCAACGCCGCCGGGCGTCTGGAGGACATGAGCATCGGCATTCAGTGTCTGCTGGCGGACAATCTGTCCAGCGCCCGACAATTGGCTCGCGTTCTTGACGAACTGAACCAGACCCGACGCCAGTTGGAAGCTGATATGGTCAGTGACGCCGAATTGATGCTGGCGGATTCCGCTGCTGACACTGAGGCCGTGGGGCTCGTGACCTATCATGAGTCCTTTCACCAGGGCATTGTTGGCATTGTTGCCGGCCGCTTGCGGGAAAAACACCACAAACCCGTCATTGCGTTTGCTGACGCGGGCGACCTAGCGCCCGATGAACTGAAAGGTTCAGCACGCAGTATTACCGACCTGCACATCCGTGATCTGCTGGATGCCATCGCTACCCAGCATCCGGGCCTGCTGATTAAATTTGGTGGTCACGCCATGGCGGCTGGTCTCAGCATGAAGCGGGTGCATCTGCAAAGGTTTAAGGTGATTTTCGATAAAGCAGTACGGCGGGCCACTACGGCCGATATGCTGACAGCCCGGCTGCTGACCGATGGCAGCCTGATGCCTGAAGACTTCAGCATTGAGCTGGCGCAGCTGCTGGCATCAGCGGGCCCCTGGGGCAGCGGCTTTCCGCAGCCCAGTTTTCACGGTGACTTCAGCGTGGTCAGCCAGCGTGTGGTTGGTGAAAATCATTTGAAGTTGGTGTTGCGAGTGGATACGCGAGTGATTGATGCCATCGCGTTTCGGCAAGCCCCTCTGCCTGACGATTGCCGCCGGGTACGGGCCGTCTATCGTGTTGAACTGAACCACTATGGCCACATGCCGACTTTGCAGCTGGTGGTGGAGTACTTAGAGGCGTTGCCCTAGAATAGGCCGCCTTTTTTCGCACACGCGACCCCGGGCTGAATTCTGAACTATCGAATTCTCCTGCATTCAACAAGACAAGGTAGAGCTGAAGCAAATGGCTGAGATCACGGCGGTACGAGAATCAATTAAAGGCCTGCGGGAGCGGGAACAGATGTTACGGGGGTACCTTTGACTTCGGAGAAAAACAACAACGCCTGGAAGAAGTAGAGCTGGAACTGGCAGACAGCGCGGTATGGGAGGATCCTGAGCGCGCGCAAAAACTGGGTCGCGAAAGGGTTGAACTCGAACGCGTAGTCACCGTTCTGGGTGAGCTTGCGAGCAGCCTTGACGATCTTGGTGAGCTGGCTGAAATGGCCAGTGAAGAAGCGGATGAAGACGCCTTAAACGAAGTGGCAGACGAGCTGGGTGGCCTTGATCAGCGTCTTGCCGGTTTAGAATTTCGGCGCATGTTCCAGGGCGAGATGGACCATGCCAATACCTATCTGGAAGTCCAATCAGGCTCCGGTGGCACCGAGGCGCAGGACTGGGCAGAAATGCTGTTGCGGATGTATCTGCGCTGGGCTGAAAAGAAAGGTTTCGCCACAACGGTAACAGAACTCAGTCCTGGCGACGTGGCGGGCATCAAGAGTGCCAGCGTGGAAATCAGCGGCGAGTTTGCGTACGGCTGGCTGCGCACCGAAACCGGTGTGCACAGACTTGTGCGCAAG
>JBCCUW010000375.1:0-4705 GCA_039196385.1 Pseudomonadota bacterium | reverse complement strand
GTGTAATCCACCTGCTGCTGAGCAAAAAACGGTGCGTCTTCGGTACACACCACAGCGTTGTGCATGCCGTAGTTCAGCGCGGCCGTGATATCGTGCAGGAAACGTAGGGCGTTCGCAGCGATTGGCAGATAGTTCTGGCTATGGGTGGCCTGGTGGATGATCAGCGGAATCAACGCGGTGGTTTCAGGGGCGTATAGCGCAAAGCGAATCCACATCGCCAGGTGGGCGTAATCCAGGTCAACTTCGGTTGGCAGCCCGGTCACGGGGTGTTGCAGTTGCAGTGTTATGGGCGCTGCGCGCAATCTCGCGGACAAGGTGCTGAAGTCTTCTTTGAGTTGGGGAAAACGCCCTGCACAGGTGGCTGTGGCTGCGCAGCGTGCAAAGACCGCCTGCAGACTATTGTCGCTGTGAATCGCCACACTGCCACCCAGCACACGTTGTGGCGGCACCACGCCGTCGATCACGACCGCGCGCGTTTGCTCGGGATAAGCCCGCATGTATTGCTGCACCACCCGGGTGCCGTACGAGACACCGTACAGGGAAAGTTGACGATAGCCGAGTGTCTGACGCAGTGCTTCCAGGTCATCAACGGCGACAGTTGTAGAAAAGAAGCGCGGATCGTGGGGCAGGTTGCGCAGGCACTGTCGTGTCAGGCTGCGGATCTGATCTTCTTCCAGCACCTCGACCGAATCGCTCAGGGCCTCGCAGTGCAGCGGTGAGGAACGACCGGTGCCGCGCTGATCGATAACAATGACGTCGCGGTTGCGGGTTAAGGCGCTGATGATGGAGGCCAGATCCACCAGCAGGTCAACGGATGAGCCGCCGGGTCCGCCGTTAACAATGGTCAATGCGTCTTCCGCAGGTTGCAGAGCGGTACTGGCCAGCCGGGTAACAAATAGTTCGATCTGCTTGCCTTCCGGCTTGCCCGGATCTAACGGGCGTTGCCAGGTGGCGCACTCTGCGTTGAGATTGCCGTTGCCGCCACTGCCATTTAACCAACAGGATTTGAAAGCCAGTTCAGCGGCGCTGGTTGGCGGGTACAGCAACAACAGGCCGGCCAGCGCCAGCGTGAGGATGAGAGGCACTAGAACAACCGGGCTGTGCTGTAATGAGTGACTGTCCGCAATGCTTCCACGTAAGGCCCCGGGGGCAGCGCGTCGATGCAGGTTAACGCTTTCTCCACTTCAGCTACGGCCGCCTGGTGTGTGTACTCCAGGGCCCCGCAACTGCGCACAATGGTCAGTATCTGCGCGAGATTTTCGGCAGACTTCGCGCTCACGGCAGCGCGGATAAACTCAGCATCTGCGGCGCTGGCATGTTCCAGAGCATAGATCAAAGGCAGGGTCAGTTTACCTTCAGCCAGGTCGTCACCAGCGTTCTTGCCCATCGTGGCAGCGTCGCTGGTGTAATCCAGCCAGTCGTCCACCAATTGAAACGTCAAACCAAAGTGGCAGCCAAAGCGTCGGGCTGCGTTCACTTCAGCAGCGCTGCAGTGCTGTCCTGCGGCCGCCAGGAGTGCGCCGGTATGGGTTGCGGCTTCGAACAGCAGGGCGGTTTTACAGCGGATAACTTCGCGATATTGAGTTTCGGAAATGGCCAGATTGCCGACGTTGGCCAGTTGCATTACCTCACCCTCGGCAATGGTATTGGTGGCGGCAGAGAGGACCGCCATGATATCCATGCTACCGACCTCAACCATCAGTTGAAACGCGCGGCTGTAGAGAAAATCACCGACCAGCACACTCGGCGCGTTACCCCACTTTTCATTGGCCGTCAGCCTGCCACGACGCATGCCGGAATGGTCCACCACATCATCGTGCAGCAAGGTTGCGGTATGCAGAAATTCAATGATTGCAGCCAGCTGTAGATGTTTGTCCCCCTCATAGTTTAGTGCTCTGCTGACCAGCAGGACCATGAGTGGTCGCAACCGTTTACCACCACTATCCACAATGTAGCGGCTAATCTCTTCGACCAGGTCAACGTCAGAAGTCAACTTACTGGGTATCAGCGCGTTAACGGCGCGAAAGTCTTCCTCCACCAGCGCATAAACGGGACGCAGTTCTTCAATCGCTGCCGCTTTGTTGCTGACGGCGGGCGGATTGTCTGGTGAAGGTTGGGTATTTGCCATATACAGTATCAATGGTTCAGTGAACTCATGCCCGCAGTGGATCAGGCGGGCAATTATGCGGGAATTGTACCACTGCGCGAGCCCTTCAGGGACTGCCGTATCGGCGTGCTGGTGGCGGCATAACTCGTTGTAATCGCAATACTTTGCCCTTAGAATACTGCGCCTTTCGCGCCAGGGGCAAAAAGCTGATTTGCACTGGTGCCTAACACGCTGCGGGTGCCTGTATCGTCAGACCCGCGGATGTCAGGAGTAGAGTTATGTTTGCGGTTTTCCAAAGCGGTGGTAAACAACACCGCGTGGCAGAGGGTGATGTGGTTAAGCTTGAACTGATTCAAGCTGAGCCTGGTGAAGAAGTAGTTTTTGATAAAGTGCTGATGGTCGCGAATGGTGACGATATCAGTGTCGGCGCCCCCTACGTGGAAGGCGGCAAAGTCACCGCAGAGGTTCTGCGCAGTGATCGCGGCAAAAAAGTGCGCATTATCAAATTCAAGCGTCGCAAAGACTACATGCGCCGACAGGGCCACCGTCAGTGGTTCACAGAGGTTAAGATTAAGGCAATCGGCTAACGCGGATATCAGGTAGGTAGCTTAGGTATGGCACACAAAAAAGCAGGCGGCAGTACCCGTAACGGTCGCGATTCAGAATCCAAACGGCTTGGCTTGAAAAAATCAGGCGGACAGTTTGTGCAAGCGGGCAATATTATCGTGCGGCAGCGCGGTACCAAATTTCACCCGGGGGCCAACGTAGGGTGTGGTCGTGATCACACATTGTTCGCCACCGCTGACGGGGTTGTGGAGTTTGCCGTCAAAGGCCCACTACGTCGTAAAACAGTGAGTGTGGTGGCAGCAGAGGCTTAAACGAGAGCCGAACAGGAAACCCCGCACCAGCGGGGTTTTTTTTTACCTGCTGGTTTATGCTGGCGCACGGCAGACAGGTGCAATCATGCAATTTCTCGACGAATCGACAATTCATGTTCAGGCAGGTAAGGGCGGAAACGGCTGTTTGAGCTTTCGCCGTGAAAAATACATCGCCAAGGGTGGCCCGGATGGGGGTAATGGCGGGGTTGGCGGGTCGGTCATTCTGCAGGCGGATGAGGCGCTGAACACCCTCATCGACTTTCGCTATCAGCCCCGCTATAAGGCTGACAATGGGACCCCTGGCAGTGGTCGCAACAAAACCGGCGCCGCGGGCTCTGATCGCTACGTGAAAGTGCCTGTGGGGACCACGGTCATTGACGCGGACACCCAGGAAGAGTTGGGTGACCTGCGTCGCCCCGGTGAGTCATTGCTGGTGGCTGAGGGTGGTCATAGAGGCCTCGGCAACGCGGCGTTCAAGTCCAGTACCAACCGTGCACCGAGAAAAACCACACCGGGCAAAGAGGGTGAACAACGCACCTTGCGTCTGCAGTTGAAGCTGATGGCAGATGTTGGCCTGTTGGGCTTACCCAACGCCGGCAAGTCGACCCTGATAGGACAGGTATCAGCCGCGAACCCTAAAGTAGCCGATTATCCATTCACCACGTTAGTGCCCAGCCTGGGTGTGGTGCGCCTGGGTACGGATGCCAGTTTTGTGATGGCAGACATCCCGGGCCTGATTGTCGGGGCGGCGGATGGCGCGGGACTCGGTGCGCAATTTTTGCGCCACCTCTCGCGCAACCGGATTCTCCTGCACCTTGTCGATGTGCTGCCCGAAGACCAAAGTGACCCGGTGCAGAACGCTTTGGCCATAGAAGCTGAGCTGGCCAGTTACAGTGGCGCTTTGCTTGAGCGGCCGATTTGGCTGGTGCTGTCGAAAGTAGATCAACTGGAAGATACCACCTTGCAGAAGCTTCTGGCGCAGTTTACCGACGCGTTCCCTGAGCGGCCCGTGCACTGTGTCTCAGCGCTCGGCGATATTGGCCTGGAAGAACTGTGCCAGGCGTTAATGCAAGCCTTGCACCAACACCGTTTGCGGTTGCAGGAGGACGAGTCGTTCGCTGCCTACGATGAAGATCTGCAACAGCGAATCAGTGCCGACATTTTGCGCCATTCAGAACTCTCTCGGGCACAGCGGCAGGCGGAGAAAAGCGAGGAAAGCGAAACGGATTGGTCGGCGGCAGACGATGACGATGATGCGCCGGAGGTGGTCTATGTCAGAGACTAAGGCGGGGCAGTCACAGCGCGAGCCTGTGGGCGGGGTTGGAAACGACGGTGCTGCCGGACGGATTGTGGTGAAAATCGGGAGTGCGCTGCTGACGGAACCTGGCGTAGGCCTTGCGGTGGATAAGATTAACGAATATTGCCGCCAACTGAACCAGCTGAAGCAGCTGGGTTATCAGGTCGTGCTGGTATCTTCCGGCGCGGTGGCCGCCGGCTGCACACGCCTTGGCTGGCGCCAGCGGCCGCAGACGGTGCATCAATTGCAGGCTGCGGCTGCGGTGGGTCAAATGGGGCTGGCGCAGGCGTACGAACGTGCTCTTGGTGGTTTTGATCTGAATCCTGCGATGATCATGCTGACCCATGACGACCTGGCAAACCGGGAAAGGTATCTGAATGCCCGAGCAACGCTGGCGCAATTACTTGAGCTGAACGTTGTCCC
>JBCCUW010000374.1:0-4706 GCA_039196385.1 Pseudomonadota bacterium | reverse complement strand
CAGATGCGGTGGCCCATAATTGGCCGCCAGCAACAACGCCCTGACCCGTTCAGTTTCCGCACCTGCAGTCACCGGACCCAGGTGCACTTTGTAGAGCCCGTCTGATGCTTTCACGATCACCGCTGGCAAGCCGGTTTTATCCTGCAGTTCACGATGGCTGCGGTCGGCACGCTGAAATTCACTGAAGCTGCCCGCCTGCACAATGTAGCGGCGTATCTGCGGTTCAGGTTCAACCACTTCCACCAGAACCTGCGCAGTACCGTGCTTGTGGAAATCCAGTTTGACGGCGGCTGCATACGACAAATCAATAATCCGATCATCGTGAAAAGGTCCGCGATCGTTGACTCGCACAATGGTATGGCGTCCGTTGTGCAGGTTGGTCACACGCACATAGCTGGGTATTGGCAGATGTTTGTGCGCCGCAGTCAGTTTGAAGATGTCATAAGGCTCCTGGCTGGAGGTTTTGCGGCCGTGAAACTTGGTACCGTACCAGGATGCAATGCCCCGCTTGCGATAACCGCTGGCGCTGTCCATGACGCGGTAAGACTTGCCCAAGACCGTGTAAACCGGGCCATTACCATACCTGCTCCGAGGCTCTTTTTTGACCACCGGATCTGGCAACCGGGCCAGTTGCTGCTCGGTCTGGGGGGTTACCCGGGGCGCAGCGTCCCGTGGCTTATACACCGGGCTGGTTGTCGCACACGCCCCGAGGAGGAGGGCAACCACCAGGCAGATGTTGAGCTTGAGCAGTGTATAAGTCATGGCTTACGACACCCACGTGTCGCTGGAGTTGGGATAAGGCGCACGCGACGCATTATCCTGCTGCTGCAGCGGCGGGTTGTATCTCCTGTTTGATCGCCTCGGCAAGATGATAAACCGCCAGCGCATAAAGTTGGCTGCGGTTATAGCGGGTGATAACGTAAAAGTCATGTAATGCCAGCCAATATTCGGTACCCGCGTTCCCCTCCATTTTATACAGCGCCGCTTTGGCATCATCCGCGACGCTGACTTGAGGTTCTATCTGTAAACCTGCTTGACGTATCTCCCCGACGGTACGCTTCAACGCCAGGCCGCGTGTAGTGAGGGCATCAACCGCCTGCTGCTGCCCCTCAGCCACCTGTCCCTGCACCGCCACCTGCCCACCCCGCCAACGATGCTGGGCAAAGTAGTTGGCAATACTACCGATGGCATCCACCGGGTTATCCCAGATATCCCGCACGCCATCGCCGTCAAAATCCACGGCATAGTGGCGATAACTGGATGAAATGAACTGGCCATAACCCATGGCGCCGGCATAAGAACCCGACAGACTCAAGGGGTCCTTCTGCTCCTCTCGGGCGAGCAACAAAAACTGGGTCAGCTCACTGCGAAAAAAATCGGCTCGCGGCGGGTAGTCAAAACCCAGGGTAAACAGAGCATCCAGCACTGGAAAATCCCCGCGACGCTCGCCAAACCGGGTCTCGATGCCAAGAATGGCCAGCACGTACTCTGGCGCTACGCCATAAACTTCTGCGGCACGCTGCAGTGTTGCGGCATGGGTCTCCCAGAATGCCACCCCCAGTTTGATACGAGGTTCATCCACCAGCAGGTTCTTATAGCGCGCCCAGGTCCAGACTTTTTCCGCAGGACGCGAGATACGCTCAATAATATCCTGCCGCTGTTGCGCCTGAGCAAACAACGAGATCAGTTCGGCCTCTTCGAAATTGTGCTCCCGAGCCAGCCAACGGGCGTAGTCCAATACTTCGGTACGCTCAGCATAAGGCCGGGGGTATGGTGCGGGTTCAGAATCACCTTGTGCTGGCGTCTCTGCCAGCGCAGCGCCGACACTAACCATAGCAATAAGAACCATCAGCGCCGTCACCAGAAACGTCAAAAGATTTTTCACTTCATACCTTTAGTACTACTACCAGAAATACGGCTACCAGGCTTTATGTGTACGGATCGCCATGATAATGCCAAATCCAGCCATAATGGTGAGCGCTGAGGTACCCCCATAACTCACCAGGGGCAACGGCACACCAACCACCGGCAGTAAGCCACTGACCATGGCGATGTTAACAAAAAGATAGACAAAAAATGTCAGAATCAGGGCGCCGGATAACAAGCGTCCAAACGTACTTTCCGCACTGGCCGCCAGGTACAGGCCGCGTGCGATAATCAACAGATAGAGCGTCAGCAGGATGAGCACACCCAACAAGCCCAGCTCTTCACCAATCACCGCAATGATAAAATCTGTCCGGGCTTCCGGCAGAAAGTCCAGATGGCTTTGCGTACCCTGCAGCAAGCCTTTTCCGGTGAGCCCACCGGAGCCGATTGCGGTAGTGGATTGAATAATGTTCCAGCCTGCCCCCAGTGGATCGCTTTCCGGATCGAACAGCGTCAATATCCGCATGCGCTGATACTCCTGCAGCGTGTACCACAATCCCGGCGCGGCTGCCGCCAGGGCAATAAACGCGTAGGCTACCCAGCGCCAGGGCAGCCCTGCCAGCACTACAACCGCCAGACCGGCACCGGCAACCAAAATTCCGGTCCCCAGGTCAGGTTGCGCGATGATCAATCCTGCAGGTACCGCAACAATGCCCAGGGCCACACACACATCTTTAAAGGAAGGCGGTAAGGGTCGCTCATGAAAATACCAGGCCACGGCCATGGGCACGGCTATCTTCATGAACTCGGACGGTTGAAAACGCGTGATGCCGGCGACATCCAACCAGCGGCGTGAACCTTTTACCGTGACACCCATCACCAGCACCAGTACCAGCAAGACAACGCCAGCCACGTAAATATAGGGCGCCCAGCGCACGTAAAATTGCGGCGGCAGCTGCGCCGCTATAATCAAGGCCGCCAGCGAGACACCCAGCCGCAGCAACTGCGCCTGAAACAGTACCTGACTCTGATCCACAGCGCTGTACAGCACAATGAGACCACATCCCACCACCAGCATGACCAGGCCAAACAACCAGGGGTCGATATGCAGACTGTACAACCCTCCGGAACGCAAAGTGCGCTCATGCGTAGGCAGACTGCGGACAAAATCCTGACTCACTGCGGAACCTGCACAGCCGCCGTTGACAGTTGTGGCAGCAAATACGCATCAAGGACCTGGCGGGCGACCGGTGCGGCAACCGAACTACCCCCACCCCCATTTTCCACCAGCACGGATAAAGCAATCAGCGGGTCATCTGCAGGGGCAAAGGCAATAAACCAGGCATGTTTGCGATTGAATTCTGTCAGCTCTTCTTCGTCATATTCTTCACCCTGGCGTATCTCTACCACTTGCGCCGTACCGGATTTGCCCGCCATGCGGTAAGCGATGTCCCGGCCAATGTATGCCCAGGCTGTACCGTTACCCCGGAATCCTTTGTTACCACGGTGCACCACCGCTTCCATGGCATCCACCATATTCTCCCAATCATCGGGACTGGGACCGCTCACCGCATCGATGGCGGCGGGCGGATCCGCCTCTGTCAGGGGCGCATCGCTGGACAAGAGCATGCGCGGCCGGACGATGCGACCTCGATTGGCAATCGTGGCGGAAACCACCGCCATCTGCAGCGGGGTTACCAGCACATCCCCCTGGCCGATGCTCATATTGATCGAATCACCGGGATACCAGATCTCGCCTTTAAAACCCTGTTTCCAGATTGGGTCCGGCAATAGCCCCTGGCTGGCATCTGCGACATCCACGGCAATATTCTGGCCAAAGGTGAATTGTTTAACAAAACCGACCAGTTGGTTCACCTAAAGGCGGGTTGCCAGATCATAAAAATACACGTTGGAGGAGCGGTAAATGGCGCGGTGAAGATCAACCGTACCCTGGCCGCCGGTGTTGTTCCGCGTCCAGGTCCAGTCACGGTATATCCGTTGCTGCCCCGGCAGCTTGAAGAAACCCCGATCTTCTATGGTTTCTTCCCAGTCCATCGCACCATGCACAATACCGGCCAGCCCCACAACCGGCTTGAAGGTTGAACCCGGCGCGTACTGACCGTTAATTGCCCGGTTAAAAAGCGGCGTATAGACCGAGTGGCTGAGCGCTTTGAATTCGGTCGAACTCATCCCCGTAATAAACAGATTAGGGTCGTAGCCAGGCTGACTGACCAGCGCCAGGATGCCACCTGAGCGCGGGTCAAGCGCAACCACCGCGCCGCGTCGCTCGCCCAAGGCAGCGCTGGCAGCAATCTGCAGACGGCTGTCCAGGTGCAGGGAGATATTCTGCCCGGCTACGGCTGATTCTTTTTCCAGCAGCTGATGAATCCGGCCATGGGCATCCGTTTCCACCTGCTGGTAGCCTACCTCCCCATGCAGTGAGCGCTCGTAAAACTTCTCTACCCCGCGCTTACCGACAAACCGTGTACCGCTGTAGGTGACCGGATCCAGTCGCTGCAGGTCCTCTTCTGTGACCCGCCGCACCGAGCCTACCGCATGGGCAAACAGTTCCCCATAGGGGTAGTGGCGAATCAGTTGGGAGGTCACTTCTACCCCGCCAAAGCGATGTCGGTTGACGGCGAGGACAGCCATCTCTTCTTCGGTTAGCGCCATGCGCAGGGCCACCGCCTCAAAGGGTCGACGTTTGCGCTTGAGCCGGGCTTCAAACTCCGTGATATCCGCCGGAGTGACTCTGATCAGCATCGCCAACTGCTGAATGGTGCTGGGCAAATTTGCCACCCGCTCGGTGACCAGCGCGAGCGAAGAAGACACGCGATTTT
>JBCCUW010000373.1:0-4713 GCA_039196385.1 Pseudomonadota bacterium | reverse complement strand
CCATGATCAGATCACCTTCGTTTTCGCGGTCATCATCGTCAACCACGACCACCATCTCACCGGCTTGAATGGCGCTGATGGCATCTGCTATGGAATCAAATTGACTGTCGCTCATGGGCCTCGGCCTTATTCTGCTGTGCTGAAAACGGCGCGCAGGGTAACACAGGCGGATCACCAAAGCAGATGAATTAGATGCGTGACTGGGGTGAACGGGATGACTAGACTCCATGCAAAAAAACAGCTTAAGGATTTCACCATGCCCAGATTAGACGGCAGAATTGCCCTTATCACCGGCGCCGCACGCGGCCTAGGCAGAGCCATCGCCCAACGTTTTGTCGACGAAGGTGCTGACGTAATCATCAACGATCTGAACCTGGCCCCGGCGGAAGCCACCGCCAGTGAGCTGGGCGGCCGCGCCGTGGCCTGTGACGTCAGCGACTCGTCTTCCGTGGCACAGATGTTTGCTGAGGTCGGGCGCATGACCGACCGGTTGGACATTCTGGTGAACAACGCCGGCATCAGCGGCTTGGAAGGCGACAACAACGCACAGCAGCGGGTGCAGGATATGGTCGATAGGGCGGCCAGCGCCGCGGCGGGTGAGCCGGTGGACGTTGATCCCACCACGATGCAACTGACCGACGAAGAATGGCATCGCATGATTGGCGTCCACATGAACGGCACCTTTTTCTGCTGCCGCGAAGCACTGAAAATCATGACCCCGCAGAAAAGCGGCAACATCATCAATATGGGCTCGATCATGGGCACCTTCGGCCGCGGTGGCGGCACCAGTTATTGCGCGGCAAAAGCCGGCATTCTCGGCTTTACTAGGGCGCTGGCGCACGAAACAGTAGGGCAGAACATTCGTGTTAATGCCATCGCCCCCGGTTGGATTCACACCGACATGACGGACCCACTGGAGCCCATGCATCCGATGTTGAAAGCCGCCACGCCCATGGGACGCCTGGGTGACGCAGACGATATCGCCTGGGCGGCGGTTTATCTGGCCAGCGAAGAAGCCAAGTTTATGACCGGACAGACGCTGTCGCCCAACGGCGGGTGGTATATGTCCCAATAAAACGCAGCCACCGGTGAGGCCGGACCGCCTACCCGATACGTTAAGTGTATACCGGCAGCGTGCAGTGTTCGCGCTGACGCAGGCGCTGCAGGTATTGCTGCAGCTGCGGATAGTCTTCGAGCCAGCCCAGACCATGGCCCCAGTTGACCGTGTAGCTGACGATAATGTCGGTGACCGAAAAGCGGTTGTCGACGAGGTAGTCAGATTTCTGCAGCACCTGCTCCAACACATCAGCGCCGCGCCGATACCACATGGTGTTCTGCGCGATGATCGCGGTGACATGCTGATCTGCTGGCAGAATAAATTCATCACTGTTGAGCTCACTGCTCCACACCCAGGCCTCCAGTTCAGTCAGTGCAAAACATACCCACTGATCATGTAGCGCCCGAGCCCAGCTGCCCGACGGTGCAACAAGGCCCTGTTCCGGGACCAGGTCAGCAATGGCTGTGCAGATGGCGGCAGATTCAAACAGCGGCCGCCCGTCAATTAACGCCGCTGGCAATTTGCCCAGCGGATGCACCGCTTTAACTGCATCACTGTGGATAGTCGCCACCTCATTACCCAGCGACGTATAAGCCAGGCCGGCTTCCGCCAGCGTCCAATGACAGCGCACCGAACGCGTCGGCGATAGTTCGTAGAGTTGGATATCCGGCACGATGGTCTTCTCCAGTGGGTGGTCAGGAACAACACCACTTCTGCTCCCTGCACGGCTAGCATAAACTGCCGCAACCCCATCGAGAAGACGAGGAAATAAAGCATGTCCAAGTTATGGGAGACACCCGCCATAGTGCCGGCCGTGGTTTACGCGGATGTCCCGGCTGCGGTCAAATGGCTGAGTGAGGCTTTCGGCTTTCGCGAACGCCCCGGTTCACGTCTGGCGGCAGCCGACTGGACGCTGACCTGGATGGAAGTTGGCCACGGTGGTCTGATCCATCTGACCACCGGCGGTCACGGCCTGACACCACCCACGGCCAGCGGTTACGCCAGCCAGTCGCTGAAAGTTTATGTGGACGCCATCGACAGTCATTTCCAACATGCGCTGAGCTGCGGGGCTGAACCCGTGATGGAATTGCAGGATATGTTCTGGGGCGGACGTATCTATCGCGCAAGGGACATTGGCGGGCATGTCTGGGAGTTTTCGGAGCGCAACCGGGAATTGTCAGCAGACGCCTGGGACCTGCCGCCGGGGGCGACGCGGAGTTGAACTTCAGCGCTCTTGCCAACGCAGAAGCGACGTGCAGAAATGCTTGAGCAGATAAGCCCACAGTGAAGGGCGGGGAGAACATTCAATGAGAGTCTTGTTCATCACAGCCGGCGTTGTGCTGGTGCTGGTGGCTGCTGCCATGTATCTCCTGCGCCATCACGCAGACCCATCCGTTGATCCCGCATGGGAGATTGAGGCCTCGGGTAGCGCTGCGGCCGGGCCCGTGACCGTTCGCTTCACGGGCACATCCACGCTTCTGTTCAGTGACGGTGACACCGCCTGGATGGTCGACGGATGGTTCAGCCGCCCCAGTCCACTGGCGCTGATCTTCGGCAAAATAGAACCCGATCTGGAGGCCATAAAACGCGGTCTTGCGGCCAATAACGCGAATGATCTGGCGGCGGTCATCCCTGTACATTCTCACTACGACCATGCGATGGACGCACCAGAAGTTGCGAGGCTTACCGGTGCAACCCTGTGGGGCTCTGAGTCGACCGCCAATATCGGCCGGGGCTGGGGACTCGATGAAGCGCAGATTGCCGTATTTGAAAACCGCGTACCCGTCAGCTTCGGTGCTTTCACGGTCACGCCCATTGAGTCAAAACACTTTCAGTTTCCTGATCCCGACGTCAGAGAGCGCGCGCTGGGCAACCCGGAGATCACGGCACCACTGGTGCCACCCGTTGGTGCTTTCGAATATCGCTTAGGCAAAGCGTACGTACTGCATGTGGACCACCCACGCGGCAGCTTTGCGATTGTGGGCAGCGCCGGGTTTGAGGAAGGCGGGCTCGCTGGCTATGCGGCTCAGACGATTTTCCTCGGCATCGGAGGTCTGGGCGGGCAAACTGCAAGCTACCGGGAAACCTACTGGCGGGAAACCGTGGAAATGGTCAGCGCCGAGCGCGTGATTCCCATCCACTATGACAGTTTGACCGGTCCGATAGAGGGCCCGTTCCAGGGGCAGTCGGTCGTTCTGGGAGTACTGTCCGGCGGAGAAGAAAACACATTGCCTTTTCTTAAGACCAAACAGGCGGCACACCCGCATCTGACCTTCGAAACTCTACCGCGTTACGACGAGGTGGTGCTGTTCAGGTAGCTCGTGAAACGAGCCATCAGACTATCAGGTACTAAGAAATATCTTATGTTTGTCGGGCACAAAAATAAGATATAGGTTACCGACAGCGCTGATAAACCGTGGCGGAACGCCTGAGGCTTAACACCAACCAGAGGCGGTTGTATGGCGCGCCTCCGAGGAGAAAGTTCGAACTCCAGAAAGGCCTCCTAACGGGATTCGAACCCTACCAGAAACTGAAGAAGCTGCCAGTGAGATCGATCAGGACGAACTCTTTGATGTCCTGCGCGAGTGGAATGAAGAGCTAGAACGGCTAAACGTCGATCTTGAGGAGCCCTCGCCATGACGGGCTCCCCTGACCAAATCACTGTTCTACGTGCCACAGAAGCGTTTGTAGAAGCTCAGCAACCCAAACCTACCCCAAAGCAGTTCAAGCCCTTCTCGATGCGCCTGAGCGCCGAGGAACGTGCTTTCCTAGATAAGCGTGCCGGAGGTCGCCCGTGGGCGGCCTATATCCGCGAATGTGTGTTCGGTGAGCAGGCAACGCGTCGGCGAGCGGTCCGCCGTCCTCGGATTGAAGATCAGCAACTCGCAGGCGTACTATCTGAACTCGGCGCATCGCGCCTGGCTTCAAACGTCAATCAACTCGCCAAATCCGCCAATATGGGCACGATTGATGTTTCAGACGATGTTGAGCAGCAACTTGAAGATGCTGCTGCTGCAATCCTGGCAATGAGAGATGCGCTGTTTGTCGCCCTGGGTCTTAAGCCATGATCTTGCAGGGCAATCAGCGCGGCGGAGGTTCAAATCTCGCGCATCATCTCCTTAAAGATGAAAACGAGCATGTTGAAGTTTATGACCTGCGTGGGTTTGTATCACCTGATTTGCATGGGGCGTTCAAGGAAGCTTATGCAGCCAGCCGTGCCACCAAAGCCAAGCAGTTTCTTTTTTCGTTAAGCCTCAGTCCTCCGCCATCCGAAAAAGTGCCGACCGAAGTCTTCGAAGACACAATCGCCCGTGTGGAACAAGCGCTTGGATTAACCAAGCAGCCACGGGCAATTGTGTTTCATGAAAAAGAAGGTCGGCGGCACGCTCATGCGGTCTGGTCGCGCATTGATGCGAAAGAAGGTAAAGCCGTCCAGCTCTCTTTTTCCAAACGAAAGTTGATGGATATTTCGCGCGAGCTGTTTTTGGAACACGGCTGGAAGATGCCGTCGGGACTCATGCGCTCAGAAGCGCGCGATCCGAAAAATTTTACGCTGGCGCAGTGGCAACAAGCCCAGCGCAATGGAAAAGACCCACGCGAAATCAAACAAGCCTTGCAGGAATGTTGGGCGATCAGCGATACGAAATCAGCGTTCT
>JBCCUW010000372.1:0-4713 GCA_039196385.1 Pseudomonadota bacterium | reverse complement strand
TTGCTGCAAGTGTGACGAAAGCAAAGCTACGTTCTGAAACTTTCACGTCTTCAATGTCGAACATATCGAGCGGAGAAGGCGAGAGAGGAGACTCTAAGAAGCTTAAGACTCTGTCGGTCCAGGCTGCGACTTCTCTTCGGTGAGTTCCAATGTTGTTCAATTATTCTGCAGCGCGGGTCGACGCTACCATTACCAGCGTCTCACCTTCCTGAACTGGCGGTGCGGACAAGCGTAACATCAACAACCCGTCTTTCGGGGATCGCACGTCAAAGACTCTGCGGCCGTGCAAGTCTGTCACGTACCCGAGCAGCTCTCCGTCAGATACAGGGTTGCCAGCGCTTTTCAGCGCTACCCATGAGCCATCGACCGGTGATTTGATGGACTGTCGGTCGAAAAGTACTTTTTGGTTCTCTGGGGCCTGATAGCTCGATTGAGTTATCCCCATAAGGGCCAGTATGCGATGAAATCCCTCTTCTATGGCAGCCACTGCATCATCGTCGACAATGCCCATACCGCCGGCTTCCACGTCAATTGAGGGAATGTTCATCGCCACCGCAGCTGAGCCGGCCCAGATTGCGTCCTTCGGGTCCTTAAGCTCCCACTGGAACGGAACGATGTATTCCAGGCCAAAAGCATGTGCCATTGCTCTGGATTGACCGATGACTTCGGGGTCTCCGGCCTGAGCGTAGTATCCGGTCCAGAACGGACGGAGATCTTCGTTACCATCACCGGAGTGCACGTCGAGTACAGCATCCGCAAGCGGATACAGTTGTGACGTCAGAACGTGAGCAATGCGTTCCGACAAGCTCCCATCAGCTTTACCCGGGAACAAACGATTCAGGTTCAACCCGTCCACCGGGCTCGTATAAATGGTTCGACCCAGATATGCGGGTAAATTCGCGATGTGCACAATAATCACGGTACCTGCAAGGCTTGCTGGGTCTAACGTGTTCGCAAAGCGTTGGCCGGCCAGAATGGGTGCATACTCGGATCCGTGAATCCCCGCAATAACAAGCAGCGTTTTGCCGGATGATTCGCCTTTCACCACCGTAATGGGGATGCTGGTACTTTGCTCAGCCGTGGTCACGGGTATCGAAGTGTGGTGTTTACCGCTGGTTTTTACGGCGTCCTTCAACTCTGTGCCCGCCCAGGCTATATGCGCAAAGCCGAGCGTGGCCAGGCATGTCAGACAGTTGAGCAGGGTTAGAGCGCGGCGCACCAGTCCATCCTGCTTTTTCTGGAGCGAGCACTTCATGTCGCCGGCGCCTTTGTCGAAGGTAAGTACATGGGGATATTCTCCAGGGCGTGCTCGGCACTGAATTCATCATGCTTGAACAATCTCGGGTAATACCAGGCCCGCAGATTGGCATGAAAATCTCTGACGCTTTGATCGTAGGCGATGGCGCTGCGCATGTCGGTGTCTGCCAGCTGTTCCATAGTCCTTTGCAACAGCGTAGCGGGTGAAATCAAGCTGGACCATCTGGCGAGATCGTCGCGTCGCGCCTGTCCGTTGCGGTAGTCCTGGCTCAGTGGTTCTGCCGTCTGGTCGCCAACCTGTTGAAAAGCGTAATACCACTTCCACTCAAAGCCATCACGCTCATCCCAGGCGGTGTCACCTGACCATTCCGGGTGACGCGCAAGAAATGGTTCATAGGTGGCCTCTCTGGACAAGTCCCAGGCATCATTAACCGCCTCTCGCTGGGTCAGAACAATTGCTCCACCATCCGGCAGAGGCACGGCCCGCTCGATGACCTGCGTCAAAGTGGCGGGCATCACTGCACACAGCAGCAGCCAGATGCCCAGCATCACCGTCAGGTTGTAAGCTCCGGTTCGCGTGGCGGGGGTGAGATACAGCGTCAGTGCTGTCCAGAACAGCAAATAAAGGCACACGGCGATAACACTGAGCACAAGCGTTGTGGCGGCTGCGCCTGATATTAAGCCACCAACAATTACCGGAACACAGAGTGCTATCACCAACGCGCCACTGCGTAACCCCGCCCGCATCCACCACAGCCTTTGCGGATTGATGGCACTTGCCTCGATCAACCGCAGCCGTCCTGCGACTTGCTCACCTGAGCGCAGATCAAACAGCAATAACACAACCAGCAACGGGGCGATCAGGCTCGCAATAAAGGCAAAATCAAAACGACCAATCAGCGCAAAATCCGGATTGTTAGCATCTGTCTCATAAATTTGGCCCTCCAGGGCAAGCATGCGAATGCGATGTTTCCACGGACTCACGTCGCGTTGTCCGATCGCAGCGTAAGCGAAGCCGGATGGTGGGTTATAGGTAATGTGGAACGTGTAATAAGCAGCGGAACCCCAATCAGCTTGCTGGGCTAAAGTAACCTCACGCTCGACCTGATCGTGTTGTTTCTGTTCAGAAATTTCTGTGTGCTGCTGGCGAACTTCGTTGATGCCCAGCGATACCGCAGCGGACGAAAATACAAACGCCAGCGACAACCAGACCCATACCGCTTTGTCGCGCAGCATAAAACGCAGTTCGCGCATCATGGCGTGAGCCTCCGTGCTGCGGTCAAACCGATACCTAACAAGGCTACGAACCACAGTGCCAGGGATGTGAGCTTTGTTGTGGCGCGGCTCAGGCGTTCCTGCGCCGAGTCGGGAGTAAATCTGAAGTCGCTCAACACCTGCCAGGTGCTGGCGTCTACCCTCGCACGTTTTGAGCCTTCTTCACCGTTATTCCGGTTGATATCGTCGATGTAAGATAGTTTTTCAATATGTGCCTGGTTTAACCCCTGTACAAAGTCTAAGCGGACAACCTCGGCTTCCCGCAGAAATCGGTGGTGCGTCTCAAGATCTGTGCCTGCGAGATTGCGTGACGCGCCGCCAATCGCCAGGTAGGGGGACAGCCAACCAAAGGCAGCAAGATGCGATGCTTGCGCACGTTCCCGCTGCATCCGCTTTTCTGCGTAGGCGTTCAGGGTTTCTGTCAGTTCCTTTTCGCTTGTTGAAGCAACAATTCCGCGAAAGTTAACCGGCAATGCTTCAAGGCTGTCGACATTGTATTTTGCCAGTGTATCGGCACGCAGTTTGTTGAAAGCCGGGTCAGCCGCGTTGTGGCCATCTCCCAGTTTGCGCAAATCGTCATTCATACGCATATCTGTCAGAATTTTGCCTTCGGTCGGTAACGTTGCACTGGCGGAAGTCACGCCGATGCGTGGAACGACCAGCACGGTGAGTACCCAGACAGCGGACAAAACGCCTAGCGCGACGCCACGCGTACGCGTGGCAATAGAAACGAGTAGCGTTAGCGCAGTCCAGATGCCCAGATAGAGCAGGTTGCCGAGGTAGAGCATTGTGCTGGCGAGTAGACTTTCACCCAGCACGCTCGCTGCAATAGATGAGAACAACGCGGGTAACGACAACAACCCGATTAATCCACCCAAGGCCAGCAACTTACCGCGATAGAGGTGTACGCCTGATACCCCTTGTGACAAGAGTGGCCCCAACGTTCGGGCTTCGCGTTCGCGCAGAATCACACCGTGACCCAGCGCAATAATCAGCAGTGGCAGAAACAGGTGATAGAGCTTGGCCGGTGTCAGCGCGCCGAATCCGCCGGTGCGGGCTTCTGCCCGCGCGTCAGCGAACATGGCGGAGTTCTGGCGGTGGCCCTCCAGAAACAGGGATTGTCCTGTAACGGTATCTACACCGGGATCAAACATAGCCAGCGGCGGTGGGGTGCGGAATACGTAATGGCCGTAGTGCACCATACGGTGTGGATGACGGTCGGGTTGCGCTAAGAAGGTTTCTTCAGCCTGAACCTGTTGATGCAAGCGCTCGTGTCGTGCCTCCTGGGCGTCCAGTGTGGTCAGCACGGTGGTGAACAGCAGCAAAATGGTGAACACGATTAGGCTGAGCACGGCAAGGCGCGAACGCAACCATTGGCGCCACTCTTCTGTGGCGATACGCACAGCACTGCTCATGCGCCGGCTCGCTCGGCAAAGGTGGCATGCACATGTTCGGTATCGATCCGCTCGCCGTCAGTCGCATCAAAACTACCCACCATGTGGCCGCTGCGCAACAGACCAATGCGGTCAGCAACCTGGCAGGCGCCGTACACGTCGTGGGTGACCATCAAGATGGTTTTGCCCAACTCCGCCAAGTTGCGCACAAGCGCGTTAAATTCATCAATAGCGATCGGATCAAGCCCTGATGTGGGTTCGTCCAGCAATAGCACGGGTGTCTCACGCAGTATGGCGAGAGCAATCGCGACCTTCTGACGCATACCCTTAGAGTAATTATCCATATGTCGGTCACGGGACTCGGGCTGCAGTCCAACCTCGTCCAGTACCTTGTCCAGTTGTGGCTGAGTTGTTTGTTTACCCGCCAGATCCAGGAAGTAGGTGAGGTTCTCGTAAGCGTTTAGATGAGGATAAAGCGTGGCTGCTTCGGGCAAGTAAGCAATCTGTTGCCGCAGGTTGCTAACCTGTTTGGTCACGTCGTTGCCTAACACCGTCGCCGAACCACGATCGGGTAACAAAAACCCTAACAGCGTTAATAAGGTCGTGGATTTTCCCGCGCCATTGCCGCCGAGCAATGCGTAAACGCTGCCCGGCTCAATGGTAAAGGAAATGCCCTGCAGCACTTCTGTCCCGCTACGACTGACAAATAAATCTCTGACGGCGATCGTGGTCATGATAACGCTCCGTGTGAGTGACGCGCCTAGAATGAATAGGCTGCGGTGAATCG
>JBCCUW010000371.1:0-4715 GCA_039196385.1 Pseudomonadota bacterium | reverse complement strand
TTCCCTTCACCCAGAGGCTCCCGCGCGGCGCCGACCGCCTGCTGCCAGGCCTGGCTGGAGACGTTTTGCTTAAAAAGTGCTGCCGCAGTCTGCCAGGATTGCGCATACGCGCCTGCATCGACCAGCGCCAGCCAGGTGTTTGCGGCCTCGCGTGCGGGCAGCTGCTGATCCTCCGCAAATATCGGGGGTGAGAGGACAAAACTCAGAACAAACAACAGGCTTAAGCGCATGGCAAACTTCCGTGTGCAGGTATAACTTAGCCTAGCGCTTGTAAATTGCCGAGGCAATCCGCCTACGGTGCGTCAGCACAATTGAGGCTGTGCATCTGCGCCCGAAAACGCTATCGTGCGGGCAAGCAAGCTATCTATGCAGGAGCGCCCAGAAATGCATGACATTCCAGTCAGAAAGATGTCATTCGACATCCCCACTGCCGACGACCTGGACCCCAAATGGCTCGCGAACGACATCGTGCAATCCTATTTTTCTACCGGTATCAGCCTCTATGTTGCCTATCTGGAGCCTTTCCTGGTCAAGTCGATGCGTCGTGTTCTGGATCAGATCACTGATGACAAACTGCGCGAAAACGTTGATCGATTTGCGCGTCAGGAAGCCCAGCACTATACACAACATGAAAAGTTCAATAATGCCATTCTCGGCAAAAACTACCCGGGTTTGCAGGCACGCTTCGATATTCTGAAGCAGGACTTTGAAGACTTTCTGGCCCACAAAGGCGACAAGTGGTGTGTCGGCTTTGTCGAGGGTTTCGAAGCGCTGACCACTCAAATTGCACTGCGTAGTCTGCACCAGTTGTCCAAGCAGCATGCGCGCACCGACCCGCGATTTGCCGCTTTATTCGAATGGCATATGGCGGAAGAAGTAGAACACCGCACCGTGGCTTATGACATCTACGAGCACCTGTACGGTGACTATCTGTTTCGCGTGAAAATGTGCTGGTTCGCCCAGCATCACATTCTCAAGTTCATCAGTGACTGTATGAAAATTATGTCACCTGTGGATACCGCCAGATACGATGACAGTTACCATGTGCCCCGGGTCGCCTATCCCGGGATGTGGGCCGGGATGGCTCCAGCTATCCTGAAAACCATGACCCCCTGGTATACGCCACACCACTATGCGGTGCCTGATACCATTGAAGGTTTGTCGACCCGACTGAGTGATCAGGCCACCTCCGTGTCGTAACCGGACCGGCCGTCTGCAGTAAAGTTAATGCGCACACAGGGAACAGCATGACAGAGCAATTTGACGCGATCATTATTGGTGCGGGCATGTCAGGCCTTTACCAGTTGCATAAACTTCGCGCGCTGGGTCTCAAAGTACGGGTGTATGAAGCAGGCGAAAATGTCGGCGGCACCTGGTACTGGAACCGTTACCCCGGCGCTCGATTCGACTCGGAAAGTTACAGCTATCAGTACTCTTTTTCCCAAGCGCTGTTGGACGAGTGGAACTGGAGCGAACACTTTGCCGCGCAACCGGAAACGTTGCGCTACGTCAATTTTGTCGCTGACAAGCTGGATCTACGGCGCGACATTCAGTTTTCTACGTTAATCCACAGCGCCGAGTTCAACAGCCAGACTGGACGCTGGACCGTGCACAGCAGCACCGGAGACTCCGCTGAAGCCCAGTTTCTGATTACTGCCATTGGACCACTGTCCGTGCCGACCATGCCAGCCATGGATGGCATCGAAGATTTCCGCGGTGAGTCTTATCACACCGGCAACTGGCCCCACGAACCCGTGGACTTTACGGATAAGCGTGTCGCCGTGATCGGAACCGGTGCAACCGGGGTGCAGGTGATTCAGGAAGTTGCCAAAACAGCCGGCAGCTTAACCGTTCTGCAACGCAATCCGAACTGGTGCGCACCGTTGAATAACCGGCCCATCACGCCGGACGAGCAGGCGGCACTGCATGCGCGTTACAACGAAATTTTCACGACATGCCGCAACTCTCATGGGTCGTTCATGCACGACTCTGATAGGCGCAACGCGCTGGACGTGAGCTCCGCAGAACGGGAAGCGTTTTTCGAGGAATTGTACCAAGCCCCGGGTTTCGGCATCTGGCTGGGAAATTTTCGTGATCTGTACATTAACGAAGCGGCAAACGCCACGATCTCTGAGTTTATTGCGCAAAAGATCCGCACCCGGGTGAAAGACCCCAAGGTGGCTGAGCAACTGATACCCCGTAACCACGGCTTCGGCACGCGCCGGGTACCAATGGAAACCGGCTATTTTGAAGTGTACAACCAGGACAACGTGCGGCTGGTGAATTTACGCGAAACCCCGATCACGCGAATCACTCAGAGCGGTATTGAACTCAGTACCGAACACCTGGAAGTCGATTTGATTATTTACGCCACCGGCTTTGACGCGGTTCTCGGCGGCTTTAACCGACTGGATATACGCGGTGCAGAAAACCAGACGCTACAGGGCAAATGGAGCGCTGGACCGCGAACCCATCTAGGCATGCAAGTACACGGTTTTCCAAACCTGTTGATGCTGGTTGGTCCCCACAACGCCGCCACGTTCTGCAACATTCCGCGCTGCATCGAACAAAACGTCGAGTGGGTCAGCGATTTGATCGCGTACATGCAGCAGCAGCAACTGAAGACTGTCGAGCCCACCCTTGAAGCAGAGGATGAGTGGACTGAGCACGTTTATCAAAGCGCCCAGGGGTTGCTGCTGACCAAGGTTGATTCCTGGTTCAACGGCATCAACATCAATTTGCCGGGGCGGCAGACCCGCAACTTCCTGCTTTATGCCGGTGGTGCGCCCGCTTATCGCGAAAAGTGTGATGCCGTTGCATCCAACGGTTACTCTGGCATCACCTTTACCTGATCGCTGGCGGCACTTGATCGCTGGCGGCACTTAATCGCTGGCGGCGCCACGATCGCGTGCGGAAGGCGCAAGCCCAAACCAGCGTTTAAAGGCGCGGCGAAAACTGGACGTCTCCGCAAAACCCAGCGATATGGCAGTGGCCTCTACACTCATCAGCCCCAGATAGACCAAGGCCTGGCGTTGCAGAATGTTATCGCGCAGTGCCTGAAAAGACGTACCCCCGGCTTGCAGGCGTCGAATGAGCGTGCGTGGGCTGACGGCAAACACGGGTGCTACCTCAGCAACCGACCACAACTTACCCGGGTTCTCCAGCAGAAAGTGTTCCACACCGCTGACCAGATCGTCGGACTGCAAGCGATGGATACGGCTTCGACAGCGCAGCACGCTCTCGGCAAACACAACCGGATCGGCTTCCGGAGACGGCAAGGCCAACCATGCCCGGTCAAACCCGATCCACATCGTTGGCTGACTGAACTTAAGGCTGTGGCCAAACACCGCATAGTATTCCGCACCGTAGTCCGGTGCCGGGTAATTCAGGTGATAGGCCACGGTGCCGGTGCGCCCGCCGGCATAGAACCGCAAACAGTGCGCTACCGTAAAACACAGGGACTCAGCAAAAAACGGAATCAGCTGCGTTGGTAGGCCCAACACCTGGATTTCCAGGCGGGCGTCATGACCGCGCTCTATCAGGCGCATCTGATAAAAACTGGCCCTGGAATCAATGAGTTCAACAAAACTGGTCAGGGCGGCTCGCAGATGGCTGGCGCTCTGCATAACCGTGCCCAAAGCCCCATGCGCTGCAATCTGCAGCTGATGACCGCTGCGCAAACCCAGACCGCGCGGCGCATGCGCCAGCGCGTTCAGGCAGAATTGCATCTGGGCCGCAAAAGGCATCTCAAAGTCGGCTCGCATCAAATCCGTCGCGGTAAAGCCCGTATCAGTAAACAACACACCAGTCGACACACGCTCCGCCTGCAATAGGCGATAAAGCAAACGCACATACCCTGTTGCAAAATAGTTGTCCTGCATCATCGGATCATAAACCGATAATAACCAGAGTGTCACCAAATGTCCCCCTAGTGGCACTAAATGTCCTGTCAATAACCAGGTCAGGCGCGACAATACCACTCATTAACGGACTCATTAACGGACTCATTAACGGAAAGGGTTAAAACAGTGACATCACAACATAAGAGCTTACTGGTGCTGAACGGCGTCGGCTTACTCATCAGCGCTGTATTATCTGGGTGGCTGCATTTTTTCGAGCTGCTGGGTGAAATTGATCTGTGGCCGATCATCAATCATGTTGAGGGTCAGGTACCGGGTGAATCCCGCGCATGGATCATGGCTCACCTGGAAGGTATTACGAACGGCTTGTTGCTGATGGCCATAGCAGCCGTGTGCAGCTATCTGGAACTCAGTAAGCGACAATTTCAATGGTTGTTCTACTGCGCGCTGGTGTTCGGTTGGCTGTTTACTCTGCCGGCAATCGCCAACGCCTGGTTTGGTACCCGCGGCCTGGCCATGGGTGGCGGACCCTTCGGCGCAAGCCTCGCCAACGACATCATATTTATGGTGGGTTGGCTACCCATGATCGCCGTGCATATTGGTTTTGCACTGTTGCTGTATGGCGCTGTGAAACACTACCGTACCATCCGGGAGAACTGAACGATGACGCAGAAACAAAACGATATCCGGGACGCGGAACTATCGGCAAACAGCCCCCATGACATTGCTGTCCGCAAAATCCCGTTCGATTTTGCCTCCGGTGTAAAACCCGTGTGGCATCCCACCCAGCACGAATGGAGCCACATGCTGAACGGGGCCTCACTGACCATGCCCTACCTGGAACCATTCTTGAAC
>JBCCUW010000370.1:0-4720 GCA_039196385.1 Pseudomonadota bacterium | reverse complement strand
CTGGTGTCTATCTTGCCGAGCTCGCGCAGCGCCCAGCAGCAGGCCTGCTTAACCTGACGACGCGAATCTGACGCGGCGTCTGATATCAGGCGCGTCACTGTCGTCACTGCATCGGAATCCAGCGTGTGTTGGCGCATGCAGAAGTTAGCGAGCAGGGCGAGACCGGCGCGGCGCACTAATTCTCGATCATCGTGCGTCCAGGTTTGTGCGTAAGTCCCAGCGGCCGTGATATCGGCCGTGTAATGCTCAGCGACCCGCTTTGCCAGATGGTCACTTAAGTCCCAGCTGTCGATATTATGTACCCAGCCGTTCTGCGATTGGGTAAATAGTTCTGGTGGCGCCACGAGTATTGCCAGTATACGTGCCTCGTGTAATCCGCTCCGCCACAACTGCTCGGCTAGTCCGGCATCCTGTTGGAGCGTCGCAGCCAGCTTGCGAATTTTTGCCGTGCTGACACCCAGTACCTGTTCCGCGGGTACACCGCGTCGCTTTGCCACAGTCTGGGGATCTTTGTCTGCCATTGACCGCAGTTCGTTGAGTGCCTGGTTTACGTCCATGCAGATGTTGGCAGTCTGCTAACTGTCCGTTGGCGTCCGGGTGCCAGCTTTGCGTTGTGCCGCCAGCGCCTGCCACTGTTGTGTAATGTGGAACGATTCACCCTCGTTGATCTCACTGATTATCCGGTCAACCAGCTCTGCAAACGCGGGAGAAAAGCCGTTGCGTGTGATGTCCCAGATCATCTGAAAGCCCGGGAACACCAGCATCTGCTCCCGGCAGGCACGTTCGTATCCGAGGTAGATGTTTTTATCCAGCGCGCCGGTCAGATACTGGTGGTGTTGAGTTTCGAAGCTCACCAGCATGGCGCGGGAGATCTGGACAAATTGCAGGAGCTGTTTGGGTTCAATATCTTCACGGCCAATCGCACCGTTCAGGTAGGCTTCTGCTTTCTCGTCGCTGGCCAGGTCGATCAGCATGTTGGTCCAGATGGCGGTGTTGGTCGCCAGCGTGGAACTCTTCACGGACTGCGTGTTTTGTTTGATCTGGATCGCCAGATAGATCACTGAAGCAATCACGGCGATGGCGCCGATAAATTCGCCCAGATTGGCAAGCTGTTCAAGATTCATGCGGAAACTCTGCGGTTTTTGCGCGGCAAAGTCCACCTGCCGTCGGTACGCTCAATCGTAGAAGCGAATGGCTGGTCGATCGTTAAAAGTTAAGTTCTCGCGATGGTTAAAGTTGAGACGCTCCAGGATTTTGATCGATGCGATATTATCCGCCGCGCCGCCAGCCTCCATGTTGGTCAGTTCCAGCGCCACCAGACCAAACTCTCGCATGTGTTGGGCCGCTTCTGCCGCATAACCCAACCCCCAGAATGCGTTAGCCAGCAGATAGCTCAGGTCGACGTAATCGCCTGCCGGTTTCAGCCCGCAGTAGCCAATCAATCCGGGTTGTTTGCGTTGCTCCAACGCCAGGCGAGGGAGGCCGGTGGTTGCCTCAATGTGCATAATCGTGCGCAACTCGGCTTCAGCTTGTTGCCGGGTCCACGGCCCACCGAGAAAGTGCATGACCTGTGGGTCAGCGTGCAGGTCCGCAAACGCGTCCAGGTCTGTGTGCTGAAACGACCGCAGAATCAGCCTGTTGGAGTAGAGCTTCATGGCATCCATGTTAGCTCATTCGCGTCCGGCCTGCCCTTACTGTCGCTTAAGCGCGTCTAATACTGCGAGAGAATGCGCCAAGAGAGGGTGTGATCAGGTTTGCGGGATTTGGCTGATCGGCACCAGAAATTCGTTGCGTCGGGTGAATGGAAGTGAAAAAGGGGCATTGTAGAAAGCGGTAATCATTTCACCGGCGGGTGTGATGCCGGCGGTCATCAGCTGGTCCTTTAGCGTTCCTTTGTGTCGCCGGATATTCGCATCTGTCCAGCGTCCCGAGTAGCGGATAGCCGCCATCAGCGTGTCTGGCACTTCCCGAATAGTGATATTCGGATTTGTAGGCAGTGGTACCGTATCAGCAGTGAACTTGTCGGGGACCACAAAAGAAATAGCCCAGCCGTTGTCAGCGGGTTGCTGTTGTACAGGAGCGGTCATGGCAATTTTTTGTCCGGTTGGGCGCTGCTGGACCGGCGCGGTCATCGCGATGTCAATTTGCTCGGTATTGTCGCCCGTGATGTACTTGAAGAGTCGACGAAAGCCGATATTTGCGGCCGCTTCCCGGTCTGCTGCGTCAACGACAATGGTTTCAGCGATGAGATAACCGCCGTATTGACGAAATTCTACAGCCCCCTGACTGCCTACCACGGTGAAGCCCGGCTCTTCCAGGCTCCAGACGTTTGAGCTGACTGAAAGCAGAATCGTAAATATGGCTGTGGTGACCCAATTTTCCGGTTTGCGCAGGCTCTTCATGTGTGCTTTCTCGGTGATCCACTGGCAGCAACGTAGCAAGGCTTCAATCAAATTGCCGTGAAGACGGCTGCGCTATCTCTACACACCAGCTTCACCCGCTGTGCGCTAAAGTTTGGTCAATGTCGCAATATGCAGGGGTGTGTCCGATGGCGTTAGGCAATATTTGTCGAGGAATGGCGTTTTTTTCGTGGTTTCTACCCAGTTTTACCAATCTGGGATATGTGGCCCGGCGCGGTCGCTGGGGAGAACAGCGGTACAATTTCGACGGTCAGAATTGGGTCGTCACGGGCGCTTCAGAAGGGATAGGGCGCCAGATCGCTTTGCAGGCTGCAGAGGCTGGCGCGACGGTGTATGCCATTGCACGCAGTGCTGAGCGTCTGGATGCATTGGTCTCAGAAACAGCGTCAATGCCGGGGGTGGTTATCTCGGTACCTGCAGATCTGTCCGTGATGACGAATGTAGACGATGTCGTGAGTCAGTTGCAGACTCATCTATCTAGTGCCCATGTGCTCGTCAACAATGTTGGCATCATGGCAGACGCGCATGAGCTGACTTCCGAAGGCCACGAAAAGACCTTTGCCACCAATCTGCTGGGGCCCTTCAGGCTAGTGGAGCAGATGCTGGAAAGGAGTCTGTTTCAACGAGATGCCGCGGTAATCAATGTTAGTTCCGGCGGTATGTACAACGTGCCTCTGACCCTTGGCCGTTTGCAGGGCGGCAAGCACTTTGACGGTATGTTGACCTACGCTTACCACAAGCGGGCAGCCGTCACGCTGAACAGTTGGTGGCGTACCCACGGGCTGAACAGCTACGTCATGCATCCCGGCTGGGTCGCCACACCTGGGGTTGAGACCTCCATGCCGCGTTTTCATCAGATGCTGAAACCGGTGCTGCGTGACGTTGCGGGTGGTGCAGACACCATATTGTGGCTCGCAGCAGAGCGGCCGGAGCAGGCCACCAATGCCGGGATATGGTTTGATCGAAAATTGCGTCCAGAGCACCTCCTGGGCGGCACCACGGGTGGCGCTTCTGCGCAGGAGCTGGTGGATTATCTGGAGCAGTGCCTGACATCGGCAGATCAAACTACGGTGTCCGACGCAGCCCAACTGACGGACCAGCCTGCTGACCAGCAAGAGCCGCAGCCAAGGCGCATGTCTGCCTGAACACTACTGCGCTGATACATATAAAAATCCAATCAATATGATATAAATAATCGATTTTAACTATTTAAATATTTCCATTATCTTGAGCATTCACAATTCAACGGAGTGCAGAAATGGAAGATATCAACATTGGCATCAGTCACGAACACCGCATTGAGGTGGCTCAGGGCTTGAAGCACCTGCTTGCTGACAGCTACACCCTCTATCTGCTGACCCATAACTTTCATTGGAACGTGACGGGTCCGCAGTTTCGAGAACTCCATTTATTGTTTGAAGAGCACTACACGGAACTCGCTGTGGCGGTAGACGATATCGCAGAGCGCATCCGCACGCTGGGTGTGGTAGCGCCGGGTACCTACCAACAGTTTGCTGCCCTCAGTAGCGTAGAAGAAGTTGAAGACGTACCCCCGGCGGCACAAATGGTGGCGCTGTTGACCAATGCGCATGAACGGGTGGTGCGGACCTGCCGCGAGGTCTTGCAGAAAGCGCAGGCTGCGGACGATGAGTCGTCAGTGGCACTGATCTCCGATCGCATGCGAATTCATGAAAAAACAGCGTGGATGTTGCGCTCCCTGGCCCAGGCTGCAGCGTAACCCAGCCATTGCTAAATCAGATTGATAAACAAACACACGACACAAATTGATGACTTAAAGGAAGACCCTGACATGAGTACCAACGAACAGAAACCAACCGGCCAGTGCCCGGTGATGCACGGGGGCAGTACCACCCGGGCCAGAACAACCGAAAACTGGTGGCCGCAAAATCTGGATTTCGACATTCTCCACCAGCACGATCGCAAAGCAGATCCGATGGGCGAGGACTTTGACTATCGTGCGGAAGTGCAGAGTTTGGATGTCGATGCGCTAAAACAAGACTTGATCGCGCTGATGACCGACAGTCAGTCCTGGTGGCCTGCCGACTGGGGCCACTATGGTGGTTTCATGATCCGCATGGCCTGGCACTCTGCCGGTACCTACCGGATTGCTGATGGTCGCGGCGGGGGCGGTACCGGCAGCCAGCGTTTTGCGCCGCTCAACTCCTGGCCGGATAACGCCAGCCTGGACAAAGCGCGCCGCCTGTTGTGGCCGATCAAGAAGAAGTATGGCAACAAAATCAGCTGGGCTGACCTGATGATTCTCGCCGGTAATATGGCGT
>JBCCUW010000369.1:0-4721 GCA_039196385.1 Pseudomonadota bacterium | reverse complement strand
GGGGGGCAGATCTACGATGGGTCGGGGGGCGAGCCCTACAGCGCGGATAGTGCCGTTAAAGACGAGCACATTATCGCGGTAGAGCGAAACGGAGGACTGACAGGCGCGCAGGAGATTGATGCGCAGGATGCCATTGTGACGCCGGCCTGGGTAGATATTCACACCCACTACGACGGTCAGGTGACCTGGGATGATGAGATGAACCCTTCCGCGAGTCACGGCGTGGGTACCATCGTTATGGGCAACTGTGGCGTGGGCTTTGCGCCGGTGGCGCCTGACGGTGCTCAGGAGCTGATCGACCTGATGGAGGGGGTTGAGGACATTCCGGGTTCGGCACTTCACGAAGGGATGCCCTGGGGCGCTTGGGAAACCTACCCTGAGTATCTGGATTTCCTGGCAGGTCGCCAATACGCCTTGAATATCAGCTCGCTGGTTGCCCATGGTGCGGTGCGTAACTATGTGATGGGTGAGCGCGGACGCACCAATCAGGCGGCTACCGAAGGTGATCTGGCACAGATGCGGAACATTGTGGAACAGGCGCTGCACGCTGGGGCAGTGGGCTTTTCAACCTCGCGTATCCTCGGACATCGTTCTATTCAGGGTGAGCCGGTGCCCGGTACCTTCGCAAATGATGCTGAAGTTATGGTCATCGCTCAGGCCCTCAAGCGCGCCGGCAAAGGCCTGTTTCAGATTATTCCATCCAGTACGCTAGGTCCGGGTCGGGAGGGTATGTTTGAACACACGTCTTTGGAACAGGAGATTGAGCTGATAGCCGCTGTCAGTCGCGAAAGCGGCCGTCCGGCAACGTTCACACTGTTTCAGATTGATGACTGGGCGGATAAGTGGCAGGAGGCGCTGGCCCAGGTGAAAACCGCCAATGCCGCCGGTGCGCAGATTTATCCCCAGGTGGGTAGCCGGCCCACCGGCCTGGTCTTTGGCCTGGATACCTATCATCTGTGGATGTTGAAACCCACCTTCCTGAAGCTGCGTCATTTGCCATTGGCTGAACTGCAGGCCGAGCTGCGCAAGCCTGAGATTAAACAGGCGATTCTGCGCGAGGATAATCAGCTGGAGGGCGTACCCATGGGCTCCATGGAATTTGGCATTGCGCAGATTGAACCCGAGTATGCCAACCTGTTTCCACTTACCAGCGACAGTACTTATGAACCGCGCGAAGCAGAGAGTTTTGCCGCGCGCGCCACCCAGGCCAATCTGTCCGCAGAGTCTGTGCTCTACGACTATCTGGTGGAAGCTCCGGGGCGCATGGCCATTCTGTTTTTTACGAACTATACGGAGTTCAACCTGGATGCCGTGCGTACCATGCAGATGGACCCGGCCACCGTGACCGGTCTGTCCGATGCGGGCGCCCATGTGGCGCTCATCTTCGACGCCGTGAATCCAACATATCAGTTAAGCTACTGGACCCGGGATCGCAGCCGCGGCGACACGTTACCTTTGGCCCACGTAGTACACCGCGCGACCCGGCGCAACGCAGAGTTGTTTGGTTTTCATGATCGGGGTTTGCTGGCGCCGGGCATGCGGGCGGATATCAATGTGATTGACTATGCCGGCCTGGGTTTGACCGAATTGAAGATAAAAACCGACCTGCCCGCCGGTGGCCGACGTCTGATGCAGGGTGCCACAGGCTACCTGGCCACACTGGTTAATGGCGTTTTGACCCGACGCTTTGACGAAGACACCGGGGCCCGGCCCGGGCGCCTGGTGCGTAGCTGAGCACTGGCACTGAGCGTAGCAAGGCAGCGCACGGGAGATTCAGTTGACAGCGATCACGCAGATTCAAGCCAGAGGCCTCAGCTTTACGGCTGAAGTTGCCGGCCCTGAACAAGGCCCGCTGGTGGTGCTGTTGCATGGCTTTCCGCAGACCCGGTACACCTGGCGGGCTGAATTACCCGCGCTGGCGGCTGCGGGTTATCGCTGCGTCGCTTACGATCAGCGCGGATATTCAGCCGGCGCGCGGCCGCAAGCGCTGTCTGCGTACCGTCCCGAAGAGATGATTGCTGATGTATTGGCCATAGCCAGCGAGCTGGGTGCAGACCAGTTTCACCTTGTGGGACACGATTGGGGTGGTCAGATTGCCTGGTGTACAGCCGTGCTGCACCCTGAGCGCGTGACAACACTGGCGGTGATATCCCGTCCCCACCCAGCGGCTTTCTTGCGCGCTATGCGTGAAGATCCGGCCCAGGCGGCGCGTTCGGGGCATCATCAGAAGTTTCAGGACGCTGCTGCTGCGGATGAACTGCTGGCCAACGACGCAGCGCAGCTGCGCGATATGTTTACCAAATGGGGTGGGGTGCCTGCGGCAGACGCCCAGGCTTATCTCGATACGCTGGGTGAGCGTGATGCGCTGGATGCGGCCATTAACTGGTATCGCGCAGTACGCGAAACCAAAATTGATCTGGCTTCACTACCGCCCGTTACCATGCCAGCGTTGTATGTCTGGGGTACAGGTGATGAAACGGTCGGCCGCATGGCCGCGGAAGGGACCGCCGCCATGGTTAACGGGCCTTATCAATTCATCCAGCTGGATGACGTCGGACACTTTGTTACAGACGCAGTGCCGGGTGTGTTTACCCGCCAGTTGCTGGACCATTTAGCAGCGGCGTAGTCAGCGCCTGGCACCACTCGGAAAGAACCCGCCTGAAGTCAGTTTCAGGTCAGGGCTCTGCGCAGTGCGTCCAGATGATCTGCGGCAAAGCGTGCGCCCAGCTGCGTTCCCGGCACCTGTTGAAAACCATGACAGGCTGACGGGTACAGCAGCAATTCCGCTGCGACGCCGGCCTTCAGCAGATTCTGTGCGTAAGCGATATTTTCATCTCGAAACAGATCCAGCCCGGCGGTGAAGATCCAGGCGGGTGGCAGACCGGAGTAGTCTTCCACGCGGGCGGGCACCTGGGGTGCTACAGCCGGGGCGTCGCCGAGGTAGCTGCGCCAGCCGTAAGCATTGCTTTCGCGGGTCCAGATAAACTCACCCACCAGCGGATCGCCCGGGTGATCTTCAGAACCGGTAAGATTGTCCAGCATGGGGTAAGTCAGGTGCTGGTGGCAAATGGCGTACTCGCCAGCATCCCGGGCCTTGATGGCCAGCGCTGCAGCCAGACCACCCCCCGCACTTTCGCCGCCGATGGCGATGCGATTTGTATCAATTCCCAGTTCGTCCGCCTGCGTGTGTAACCACGCCAGGCCGGCATAACAGTCATCCAGCGGTGCGGGAATGGGATGTTCCGGGGCAAGACGGTAGCCCACGGAAAGCACGACCGCGCCAATTTTGGCGCACACCTGCAGGTTCATGATGTCTGCCTGTAGTGGTGAGCCGAGAATATAACCCCCGCCATGGATGTGCAGATATCCGGGGCGTGGCGACGTATCGCCTGGCGGGGTGTACAGCAGGCAGGGTAATTCCGTGCCGTCACCGCTGGTTACCGTGACTTCGCTGCGAGTCACTTTATGGCGTTCTGCATCCCCAACTACTTCGCGCACTTTCAGCAGTTCTCTTAACTTGGGCATGCCCGCGTCGGTAAATGTCATTGCCGGCATATCCAGCAGCGGGCTCAGTTCGGGATCCAGCAGGTGTTTTGTACTCAAGAGACGGCCCTTATCTTTTTTTGTTCCGGCTCACAGTATGCGCAATTCAAAGCGGCTGTCCATGCCCCGCTTGCGGATCGGGCAGGCGGGCTGCCAGGAGCGTGGTGCACACCAGCATCAGTGACGCGGCCAGCAGACAGGCGATAAGACCGTAGAACTGAAAAATCAATCCCGACAAGACGGTACCCACAAGACGCCCGGCCGCATTGGACATGTAGTAGAAGCCAACGTCCAGGGACACGCCATCTGCGTCTGCGTAGCTGACAATCAGATAAGAGTGCAGCGCTGAATTGATGGCAAACAGCGCGCCAAATATCAGCAGGCCGGCCACCAGGCTGAAAGAGGGATTGATGTTGAACCAGGCCAGACTGATGGCGATCAGTGCGGGCACGGGAAGCAGCATCAGGCCCCACAACATGGTCTTACGTCCGGCCTGGGCGCCGCCACGGGTCAAGTGCGGGCTGGACGCCTGCACAGCGCCGTAGCCCATGATCCAGACCGCAAGAAAGGTACCGACCTGTACGCTGCTCCAATCCAGCTGCGTCTGCAGATAGACGGGCAGGGCCACGACAAACCAGACGTCCCGTGCGCCAAACAGAAAGAACCGTGCACCCGAAAGTTGATTGACCGCCTGGCTTTTTGATAACAGATCAGCGAACTTTGGTTTGAACGAAGTCTTGCCGGTGGCAAAGTTCAGGCCAAACAGCGCCACCAAACCCACCAACAACAAGACAGCCATCATGGCCCACATGGCATTCTGAAAGCCCAACGTTTGCAGCAGGGCGCCACCGAGGAAAAAACCGACCCCTTTTAAGGCGTTTTTTGAGCCGGTTAACACACTTACCAGGCGATAGAGTTTGCCTTCACCTTCTGCGATGGCTTTGACACTGCTCTTGGCGCTCATTTTGTTCAGGTCTTTGGCGATGCCGGACAGGGCCTGGGCCGCCATCACATAAGCGACGGATAACACGGTGGCATCCACTGTGAGCATACCCAGGGCCACAATCTGCAGGGCCAAGCCGCCCAACAGTGTTAACGCCAGGCCGTATCGCGCCGCAATCCAACCGCCGCCCAGATTGGTAACCACCCCAAAAAACTCGTAGAACAGGAATAGCAGG
>JBCCUW010000368.1:0-4724 GCA_039196385.1 Pseudomonadota bacterium | reverse complement strand
TGTACCTTGATGATCTCTCGAACTGCGGGGAGGCCTGCGTATGTTAACCGCGAACCCGCAAAAGAACGCAGTGACGCAATTCTGGCGAAGAGTTCGCGACAACCTGTTCACTGCGGAACGGCTTGGCCAGACACTGGCTTCTCTGTGTTGGATCGCCAGTATCATGGCCTACGGCATCAACTCCAGCGGAGATTGGCTCCAACTCCTGGCAGCATCATCGTGGTTGTCAGCCAATATCGCGGCAATTGTTAAGTCAGAGGAACATTAAGATGCCCGAAAATACCCCACGCAAGCAGGCTCAGACAGCGGTGAAAAGCAAAGCCGCAAGCAAAGCACAGGCCGCAAAAACCAAGACGCCCACCAGGGATTCTCAAGCCAAATCAAAGACGCGGAAGAAGTCTACCGGGGTGTCTAAGGCGGGTAAGCCTGACCTGATATTTGGGGTTGCCCCCTACCAGCCTAAGAAAGGCGAAGCCTACATGAGCGACAGCCAACTCGAACACTTCCGCACCATTCTGGAAAACTGGAAACACGAGCTTATGCAGGAAGTGGACCGGACTATTCATCACATGCAGGACGACGCGGGCGCGCTCCCCGACGCAAACGACCGCGCCACACAGGAAGCCGAGTTTGGCCTTGAGCTGAAAACGCGCGACCGGGAGCGCAAACTGATTCGCAAAATTGATGCCGCCCTGGAAAGGATATCGCTGGGCGACTACGGTTACTGCGAAAATACCGGCGAGGAAATTGGGCTGGATCGACTGGAGGCCAGGCCCATAGCGACGCTGTGTCTGGAAGCACAGCAACGCTACGAAATCAAAGAGCGGCACTTTGGTTCTCGCAACAGTGAGGGCTGACCTGAAGTACGCGTACCCATAAGGCTGTCCGCGCACCGAATTATCGTTTTGATGCAGCTGACATCCTCTACACGGATGAGTTAGTGTTACGGGCTTGCACTCAGGGAGAAGATAAATGCGAGCCGCGGTATTTACGGGCCCAGGCGCCCCGCTGTCAATTCAGGACATCGACAAGCCGGAAATAGCCAGCGATGAAATTCTGGTGCGTGTGTCGCATTGCGGTATTTGCGGGACGGATATTCACGCCTCCCGCGAAGGGCCATTTATGGCGCCGCCCAACACTGTTTTTGGTCACGAGTTCTCCGGCGAAATTGTTGAGGTAGGCAACGCGCTGTCTGCAAGCGATCTGGCCGTTGGCGACCGGGTCACTTCGCTGCCGTTCATAAAAGACCAGACCATCGGGCTTGGCGCGGTAACCGGCGCCTACGCTGAGTTTGTCAAAGTCGATCCTGCGAGTGTTGTACGCATCCCGTCCGAACTCGATGATCTGAATGGCGCACTGGTGGAACCTCTCGCGGTTGGTCTGCATTCCGTCAAGATGGCCGCAGGCGTTGACGAAAAGCGGGTGCTCATCATCGGTGCAGGACCGATTGGGTTAGCCTGCGCAATCTGGTGTCGCTTCTTTGGCGCCCGGCACGTTGTGATCAGTGAGATGGCGCCAGCCCGCATCGCAATGGCCAGCACACTGGGCTTCAACGACATCATCGACCCGACCGGAGACGTAACCTCACAATTCACCGACATCACCAGCGGCGATCCAGATGTGCAATTCGATTGCGTGGGTGCGCCAGGTATTCTTCAGCAATGTATAGAACGTGCGCCGCGGCGCGGCCTGATCATGGGCATCGGTCTGTGCGATCACCCTGACACCATTGTGCCGCTTGTCGCATTCTCGAAAGAACTCAAAATCCAGTGGGCGGTTGCGTACGATAAAGAGGACTGGGACTTCACCATACAGATGATGATCGACGGGCGCATCGACGGCTCGCCTATGATTACAAACGTGGTATCACTTGATGAGCTACCGGACGTTTTTGAAGCGCTGCGGTCACCGACCGATCAGTGCAAGGTAATCATTGATCTGAGGCGTTGATACCAGCGCCCCTCAGTCCAGAAATCGCGGGCCAAACTGCCATTCAGTTGGCCAACCAGGCAAACTCCCGCTGCAGTACTTCCTGAGCGGATGTCGCAAAGCCATCGCCATGACAGAACGTCAATTGTTGTGGCGCCCACGCGTTAACCTTCTCCAGCGCACCCCGCAGCTGAGCCCTGTCGGTACTCAGCCAACGATACAGCCGCGGGATGCCGCCATCAGGAAAAGTGACCCCTTCAAATCGCAGAAACATGCGTGGCAGAAAGGGTGCCCGATCAACGCGCAGGTTGATCATCAGATCGGTGAGAATCAGTGTGTGGCTGGCCTTGTGAAAAAACACCGCTTCCGCAAACATGCGATTGCCATTGAACAACACCTGATCAATGTCCGCACAGTACGCATCCGGCGCCTGGTCAGTGAGTGTTGTGGCACTGCGTAAGTGCGCCACTTTGGCCTGCGCCCGGGCTTCCGCAAATACCTGCGCGTCGGGATGCGCGGCAACCCACTCCTGTACATACAGATGATGAAATTTGTTAGGCGCCACCAGCGCAACTACAGGTCCGCCGAGTTCAGTGACCAGTTCATGCACTTCTGCGCTGAAGGCTATCGGCGAATGCACCCATAAACCGCCTCCGCTCAGCCTCACCACAATCATACGCGTGTGCATGGGTGCGCCGGCGAACACCAGCTCCGGTCCATCGACCTGCCAGATAGCATCCCCCAGTGCTTTCAACATGGGTGATTACAAGGCATTTAAGCCACCATCAATAATGAACTCACTGCCGGTAGAGTAAGAGCTTTCATCGCTGGCCAGGAATAGCGCCATATTAGCGACCTCCTCCGGTGCAGCCACCCGGCCCAACGGAGTGCGCTGGGAAATCTTCTCCAGTGGACCACCCAACTCATCAGCCATGGGGGTATCGATTAAACCCGGGTGAATCGAGTTAACCCGCACACCTTTGCGGGCCAGTTCCACCGAGGCTGTTTTAGTCATGCCGCGCACCGCCCACTTTGACGCGCCATACGCAATGGAACCCGCCGCACCGCGCATGCCGGCCAGCGAAGAGATGTTGACGATGGAACCATTGCCGCTCTTGATCATCGACGGCGCACAGGTGCGCATGCCGAGAAACACGCCAGTGCAGTTAATATCCATCACCAGATTAAATTCTTCAGTACTGGTGTTCACCATGCGATGACGGCGGAAAATGCCGGCATTGTTGATCAGCACATTCACTTCACCATCTGCAGCGACTACCTCATCCACCAGGGTCTGCCACTGATTTTCATCACGCACGTCCAGATGTCGATATTGCACACCGAGCTCTGCGGCCAGCGCCTGGCCTTCGTCGTCCAACACATCCAGCATCCAGACTTTTGCGCCTTCAGCCGCGAACAAACGCGCTTCCGCCGCGCCCTGCCCCCGGGCTGCCCCGGTAATCAGACAAACCTTATCCTGCAGTCTTTCCACGCCGCGTCCCCCCTTTTACGTCACAACGACACTCGATTCATAAGCTGGGCGTTATGCCACGCCCAGCGCCCACCTCAGCATACAACGTCTGCCAGGCAAGCGCCTCTGCCACCAAGCGCCTATGCCACAGGGGTCTGCAAAGCAGCGCTTTAAGCCACGCGGGGAACGTAACGTGCTGCGGGCCGGTAGATTCGATTATCGACCCGGCTCTCGATGAAGTGCGCCACATAACCAAACACCCGCGCCATGGCAAAACCGGCAGTGAAGAAATGGTTAGGCAAACCGATGCTGCGATAGACGATGCCCTTGTAGAAATCCACGTTGGCATACAGTTCTTTACCTTTGGCCGACATCAGCTGACGGAATTCATCTTCCATCGCAACGAGCTTCAGATACGTATGTTCGTGCTCCGAGCCCAGCGCGAGCTTCTCGGCCCATTGCTGCAGGCATTCGGCACGCGGATCACGCACCCGGTACTCCCGATGCCCCATGCCCGGCAATTTGATTCCCTGGGCCAGACTGTCACGCACGTAGGCGCGCGCAGACGCTTCGTCCGCAAGCGGGTCGGCAATTTCCAGCACGTCCTGGTCAGCACCCCCGTGCAGTGAACCGGACAGCGCGCCAATGCCCGCCGCTACAGCACTGCTGACGGACGCCAACGTAGACGCCACCACCCGGGCAGCAAAGGTGCCCGCATTAAAGCTGTGTTCAATCTGCAGGATCTGGGTCATGTTGAACGCCTGAATATGATTTGCGTCGCGTACCCCGAGTGCGCTCAGAAAACGCTCCGCATAAGGCAGGCTGATGTCCATCTGCACCGGACGCCGCAGCAGGTGTGTAGCGACCACAGCAGGCAGTTTCGCGGCAACGTGCAAGCCGGCATCTGCTTCCCCAAAACCCAGCTCAGTTGCACCACTGAGCACCGGGACCATGGCTTGAAGCACCTGCATGGGGTGCGTCGAAGCTGGAAGGGCGAGTATCCATGCCGTTTCTGCTGCCGTCAGATTTGCGGACTGGGCCAATAAACCAGCAAACGATTGCCCACGTTTCCCGGTAACCACCCATTCCGCGACATCCAGAAAAGGCTCATCAACCAAGTCTGCGATATCTACCCCGCGATACTGCAGAACCCCTTCAGCCCTGACATCGGATATACCAGTTTCTTCCACAACCACGCCTTCCAGTCCTTTCGCTACCATGTTCACCATTCGTCTCCTGGCTTTTAAGTGTGCACACAGCGTAGCGTGCTCAGGGCCGGGGAAGCAGCGACACAGGCTTCTATTCAGTTAAGTAAAACTGATAC
>JBCCUW010000367.1:0-4734 GCA_039196385.1 Pseudomonadota bacterium | reverse complement strand
TGCGAACGTCATACGCGCGCACCACACCTGACGGGATATCGAGACGCACGCTGTCCGCGACATACGAACCGGTAATCAGCGTATCGCCGATGATCGCTGGGGCACTGGTAATAGAATACTCGTCGGCTTCGTGGCGGCTCAGACCCTGGGTCAGGGAAACTTCACCATTCTGGCCAAAATCCGTGCAACGCGCCCCGGTATCCGCGTCCAGTGCAATCAGGCGGGCATCCAGTGTGCCTAATAGAATTCGTTTGCTGCACGGGCTGCCGCTGTTGTCCGTGTGGTCGGCCCAACTGCTGACGCCCCGACAGTTGGTCAGCAACTCATTGGTCATGTCAACCTGGGCGTCGAATACCCACTTCTCTTTGCCCGTCGCCGGGTCCAATGCGAACACTCGGTTGAAGGGAGTGCAGTAGTAGACGGTGTCGTTGAACATGATTGGAGTGACAATGAAGCTGGATGGTCGACCTTCCATGCTGTCACCGGTCTCGCTCAGGTCCTGGGTGCCGGCAATAAAATCACCGCTGCGGTGATGCCATGCCAGACTCAACTGCGCCACGTTTGCCGGGGTGATCTGCGTACTGGTGGTGTAGTGGCCCCCACCTGGTGCGCCCCCATAAGCAGGCCAGTTGTACTCTGCGGCCTGCGCCAGGTGTCCCGGGCCGAGCCCGATGCAAATGGATGCCGTGCATGCCCACAGCTTCAGTGTTAACCGCAAGCTCATTCTCCCCCCAATTCTCTTGCCTATCCATCAGAGCCCATTTAACCGTCTGGTGAGGTGTCGGGCAACCGCTAAGGGCTTGGCTGGTGTTATCAGGCTACCGCGGTGCGCACGCGCTGTGGTGGTCGGGCGGCCCAGAAGCACAGGCTGCCCAGGAGGGAAAGGCCGGCTATGACGGTGAACGCGGAAGTGTAATTGCCGTACAGGTCGAACATAACGCCGCCGATGATGGGGCCGCCGGTCATCCCCAACATGACGATGAGTGAGGAGATACCCATAATTGTGCCAAAGGAAGCGGTACCGAAGTAGTCTGCGCGTAGCGCGACCATCAACGGGCCGCGCACGCCCCAGCCTAACCCATGGAACAGCACAAAGGCGGCAATCCAGAAGATATTGCTGGCGTAGGTGATGGCCAGCAATCCGACACAGTGACCCACCATGCACAACATACAGATCAGGCGCTTGTTGAAGCGGTCTCCCAGGTAGCCGCCCAGAAACAGCCCCACCAGTTGCATGCCAGTCATGAAACTGAACACCCAACCCGCTTGCAGCGTGGTGTAACCCATGCCTTTTGTGAGGTGTGGTATCAGGTGGGCTAACATGGCCGAAACCGTGAACAGCGCCAGGCCGTGACCGCTGGAGATCAGCCAGAATGAGGGCTCCCTGACAGCTTCGCGCCAGGTGAAGTTGACCGGATTGCTTGGACGTGGGCCGCTCTCTTCGTGCAGGAGAATGCCGTCGGGTACTTCGCCAATTTCCGCTGGTCGATGACGCACCAACTGCACTAACAAGCCGGCAACCACCAGGATGGTGATGGAAGAGAGCAGCGCCATATTGCGCCAGCCGTAAGTTTCCATGATGTATATGGCCAAAGGCACACAAAGCCCGCCAACGGAAAAGCCGATCTGCGACCAGGCCACCGCCGTTGAGCGGTGGCGGTCGAACCAGTTGACTAAAGATACCATCAGGGTCGCAAATCCGCCCAGGCTGGAGCCCAGCGCAATTAACACGAAAGCGATGAAATAGGTGGTAATCGAGTTCACCTGGCTGAAGACAAAAAAGCCGAAGCTGAAGATCACGGTGCCGATGGTGAGGATCAGGCGCGGCCCAAAACGGTCTACCAGCCAACCCTGCAGCGGTCCTAGCAGACCGCTCTCCAGCCTGGTGAGGGCAAATGCCAGCGACAGCAGGGACATGCTCCAGCCGAACTCGTCCTGCATCATGACCACGTACGCGCCGTACGAATGCATCCAGGTCACCGCCGCCAGCCATTGCACACCGGCGCAGGCGGCCACAATCCACCAGCCGTAGAAAATCTTGCCACCGGGACGAAACAAGGCGTTCATCCGTGGCTTCACTGAGCGCAACCACTGAAGCATGTCGCCCATCATACGCAAAGAGTTACGCAAAGTGACCCTGTCAGTGATTCGGCAAGCAGGCGCGGATGACGCTGGAGCTGTTATATTGCCGCTCATTACCGGGGCTGGATGAGATGATCAGTTGATGAAAGCAGAAACGCTGTTGCCGTTAGGCAAGCTGGATCCAGGCCTGCGCGCGCCGGATGCGGCATTTGATCTTGCCGCCGTGGGCCCGCAGGCCAAAGTCATTGATGAAATGGGTTACTACAGCCTCCTGATGGAAGAAACCAAAGATGATCCTTTTCAGGTGCTGGCGCTGGCTGCTGCGGCGACCCAGCGGGTCCGCATTGGTACGTCTGTGGCCATCGCCTTCGCCCGCAGCCCTTTTGTGCTGGCGCAGTCTGCTTGGACCGCGCAAAAAATCAGTCAGGGTCGTTTTGAGCTGGGCATCGGTTCTCAGGTGCGTGGCCATATTCGGCGTCGTTTTGGTATGCCCTGGCACCCGCCGGGCCCCTGGATGCGGGATTATGTGGGTGCGCTGAAAGCCATCTGGCACAGTTGGCAACATGGCACGCCCCTTGACTACAACAGTGCGCACTATCAGCTTAACTTGAATGTTCCGCTATTCACGCCGGCACCGCTGCAGCATCCTCACATACCGGTACAGGTGGCTGCGGTAAATGAATATATGGCGGGCGTTGCGGCAGAAGTGGCGGATGGTGTGCGCTTGCATCCCGTGTGCAGCCCCCAATACATAGCGCAGACACTGCTGCCCGCCATACAACGCGGGCTGGCCAGGCGCGAGGCAGATACTCCCTTTGACATCTGTCTGAAGCCCCTGATTGCCACTGCCGCGGATGAGCAGGGTCTGCGCAAACGCATAGCGATCACCCGGCAGCGTCTGGCGTTTTATTGTTCAACCCCGGCATACGTGGCTGCATTCGCTGGTGCGGGGCTCAGCGACTTTTGTGCGGAAATGGCGAAACTGTCAAAGGCGGGCAAGTGGGACACCATGGCGACGCTCGTGGATGATAAGTTACTGCACGAGTATGTTGTGGTAGCCACGTATGACAAACTGGCAGATACTCTGCAATCGCGATATGGAGAACTCGTGCAACGTATCGAAGTGAGTATCCCGGTAGAAACACAGGCTGATCAGCTGCAATTGCGGCGGATAGTGCAAGAACTCAGTGATATGTGATGGCTCAGCTCAGCGAAAAACCCATACCCCAGGATCATTCAGGCCCAGCAGACAAACATGCGCTGGTGCTCAGTGGTGGCGGCGCGCGGGCGGCCTATCAGGTGGGCTGCCTGCGCTATATTGCGCAGAATATCCCCAGCTATCGGCCCACCATTCTGACCGGCGCGTCCGCCGGCGCCATTAATGCGGCGTATCTGGCGGCGTCTCGACGCAGCTGGCTGGACTCGGTGGAAAATTTGCGTTCCTTGTGGCTCAGCCTGGATACCACCAAGGTCTACGAAACCGGGCTGGGTAATCTGGCTCGACGCGTGATGGTGTGGGGGCTGCGGGTGATCAGTGGCGGGCGTCTCGGACGTGCCGATATTCGCGGCATGGTAGACAACGCACCTTTGCGTCAGTTTCTTGGCGCACATCTGCCGCTTGATGGACGACGGATCGCAGGCATTGAAGAGAACCTCCGGGAAGGCCTGCTCGATGCGCTGGCGATTATCACCACTAACTATGGCTCCGGTCGTTGCGTCGCCTGGGTAGAAGGAGAGCATGCCAACGCCAACTGGGAACGGGCGCAGGTGCGCGGCTACGACACGGATATGAGCCTGGATCATATTATGGCGTCTGCCGCGCTGCCGATGTTTTTCCCAGCCGTCAAACTTGAAGATATGTGGCACGGTGATGGCGGGATACGCCTGACCGCACCACTTTCCCCAGCGCTGCATCTGGGCGCCACGCGGATTCTGGCAGTTTCACCCCGGGCCAAGCCGGTGCATGGGCTGCCGCAGGATATGCGTGAGCCTTACCCGTCACCGGCACAGATTGCCGGAGTCATGCTCAATGCCATGTTTCTGGACAATCTGGATTTTGACGCAAAGCAGATGAATCGGATCAACGAACTGGTGGCCAGGCTACCCGAAGATCAGCGCGGCGACTTAAGGCCGGTTGAAGTCATGGTGCTGCGACCCCGGGAAGATCTGGGTGAGTTGGCGCGGCAGCATGAACTGGAACTGCCCGGTAGTTTCCGGTTTTTCGAGAGCGGCCTGAGCAATCGTCACCGCCGCAGCTCCGATACGCTGAGTATGGTGATTTTTGAACCCGAATACCTGGCCCTGCTCATGCGTCTGGGTGAAGAAGATGCCGCCGAACGGCACGATGAGATAGAGGGTTTTCTGCACGGCGAAAGCTGCTCGATACCGGTCTGGTAGTCACTGGTTCTGTTCAACGTGTCACACTCCGACCCGCTGCTGCGTCTTCATTCTATGTCTTTGCGGGGGCAGAAATGGAGAAAGTGATCACGGTGGTTGCCATGCTGTTGGGTGTGCTGATGCTCGGCAACGGTATTTTCATGTTGTTTGGACCCGAATCCTGGTATTGGCTGGTGCCCGGCGTGCCGGATCGAGGTCCTTTTAATCAGCACTTTGTGCGCGATATCGGTTTCATTTACGGGTTGATGGGCGGCA
>JBCCUW010000366.1:0-4750 GCA_039196385.1 Pseudomonadota bacterium | reverse complement strand
TCTGCTGGTGTGAGATTTCGTCTTCGGGGGCAGCTTCAAGCATCTCCAGTGCCGCAACCATTTCCTGGATGTAGTCCACAATCAGTTGTTTTGTGCCTGATTTTGCCCGGCTGTACAGGCGCGGTGAGCCCATGCCGGCCATATTTCCGTGAAAACCCTCGTGCATGTAAAACAGGAGCGCCTTGATGTCTCCGGAGTTGCGAATCCCATGTAACTCATTGTATCGGCTACGAATCACTCGATAGTCATATAAGGTGCTGGAGTCTCGTCCGCGCCAGAGGTCGGCACCGGTACGGCGATCTTCTTGGACTGCGTTGTTGTACCAGTCCATATAGGAGGCGTGCTTGTTTGCTGGGGTGGCCACGATGCTGAAAGTACTCCCTTGGCGTTGTGCTTGTTTTTTGCGGGGTGGGTGTTGCGTTTCCGGCTTTGTTCTATTGCTGTTTTTTTTATTGCTTTGTCTTCGTGCCTGATTCGGTTGGGGCCTGTTGGCCTGGCTGCGCTCAGCTGTCATTCGGCGTTCGCCTCGTGCGTGACGCCACTTGCTCTCAGGCTCTGGATCCTGTGCTCACACGATAACCCGCTATTTCTCACCAAGGTTATCGAAATTGTGAGTAAATCCCAATGGTTTTGCATGTGTGTGTCGGCCTGGTTCCAATCCCAGTGGATTTGCAAGTGTGTGTCGCCCTGGTTCTGTCGATTTGCAAGTGTGTGTCGCCCTGGTTCTGTCGGCCTGGTTCTAGCCTGGTTCTGCGTCGGTTCTCTCTTCGCGAGCTTCAGCTTCCCGCAGTCGGGTGGTGAGCACATGCATTTCTTCCAGGTCCAGACCGCCGTCACCGTTGGTGTCGACCATCTTAAAACCCTGCACAAGCCGCTTTTTGATTTGCCGCGGCAGCTCCCGCCAGCTCAGTTTGCCGTCGATATTCTGGTCCAGAAAGCCGATGTACTGGCTGGTGCGCGATTTGAATTTGTCGTGAATCGGAGCTTCAGTGGATTCGTCAATAAGCGTGTAACTGAATGCGCCGTAAAGCATTTCATCCCAACTTTGTAGCCCCCACGGGACTTCTCGTTGTGGGTTTGGATTGCCTGGGTTGGCAGCAGAATTGTCATACAAGGTGGTGTGGACCAGACGCGTTCCAGCGGTCACCGGCTTTGGCACCACAAATTCATAAGTGCGTTGCCAGTTAAAGTCATAGTTCGGCACGTTCAAAATCAGTTCTTTTTCACCGTTGGGGTGCCACAGCTCAAATTTGGTCGCCACTCCTCGATAGTGAGCGTGAGGTACCAGGTCGTGTAACAGCGCATCATTGGCAAACTCGTAGTAGGCGGTTTCGGCGTGACGTGCCTCCTCCGCAGGTATGCGGATGGTGGGGTCGATTACGACCCCCTGACGGTAGTAGTTGTCGGGTACTTCATGGTGGAAATACAAACCGATTCGGGACCGGTCGACGGTTTCCCGGCCCACTGGTGTGTAGTGCAGCTGGAACAAAAACTCCCCGCCCGGCGGGATGAACACTCCGGTGCCTTCTGGGAATTGATGTGATTCGTTACCCGGCGCGTAACCGATCAGGTAATTGTCGAATACGCCGCTGTTGCGACGCAGTTCGGTCGCGTCTTCATCCACGGTCCCGGCCAGAATATGGTGCACAACCTCGCGATCACCGGGGATGACGGTCGCGGCCTTTACCCATACACCGGTCTTGAGTGGGTTAGTGACGGTGGGGAACTGATAATCTACGACACCGCTGGCAGGCACGGTGTAAGCGGGAATGTCGAGAATCAGGTCGGGTTGTCCAAGCGGCCATTCCTGACCTGGTGTAGCGCTATCGGCGAGCGGATCAGGCCCATCGCCGCGGGGCGCACCCGCTTCGATCCAATGCACCAGCATGCGCGCCTGCGCAGGACTTAGTGAACTGTCGTTTTGCCAATGGCCGACGTGCGGATCTGCGTGCCAAGGCGGCATGCGCTTGGTGCGGACAACCTCGCGAATCATCGGTGCAAATCCGTGCACCATGTTGTAGTTGGACATGGCCCATGGCCCGAGCCCGCCTTCAGTGTGACACACGACGCACTTGTCTTGCAGAAGGGGAGCAATGTGACGGCTGTAGCTGATCGAGCTTCTGGCCAAATTCAGCGCTTGCACGTGTGTGTCGTTCTCAGTTTTGCTCGGCAAGTGTGTGTCACTCCCAGTATGGGCGCGTTGCAGGTGTGTGTCGGCGACCGCGACAGGCAGGTGTGTGTCAGCTTCGGCGTCAGTTCTGGCTAGGCCAGCGCGGTAAGAGATGGGGCAAGGGATTGATTCAGGCGCTGCTCGAGCATGGGTATTGGTCAACTCGGTCCCGCTGGGTGCCCCTGAGCCGGCGAGGACAGTTCGGGCTTCTGCGACGTTGCCATGGTGGAGCAGTTGCCAATCTTGAGGGTCGATGACCAGCACTTCGCCGGTGTGCTCAATTTTCAGAGCCCCGGCGATCAACTGTGTGTCATCTTCCAGGATTCGCAGGTCACCGGCGTGATCTGCTGCCCAGGAAGCAAGTTCGCTCCGGTTAGCGATAGGATCGCTATTGATGAGGTAGAAGCGTGCCTGCGCAAACTGTTTCTGAAGTGAGGCCAAGGCTTTGGCGTCGGTTTTGCTGGACGGGCACCCGGTGTCCTGGGACATCAGGACAACCGCGGCAGCCTCGCGGTGATAATACAGTTCGTGTGCGTCCCCGCGGTGATCCAGCAGAACAAAATTTTCTACACGTTGCGTTCGGTCATTTGCGATCGCGGCGCTGCAAAGGATGAGGGAGAATACGAAAATATTGAGATGTTGTACGCAACTTACCGCTGGGGAGCGGGTCTCTGGCTGCATTGGAGCCCCTACAAGTCAAACATGCGCATTCCAAACTAGCATATCAACAACGGTGTGAGTAGCTGCAGCGGCCGGCCGCGCTAAGTTAGACCTAAAGTCCTGCTGCTTTTGCTGGAATCACGCGACACTGTCCTGTGTGCGGCTGGTGTGCATTAATATCGTGCCCCCAATTACGGCCACCGGAGCGACGAGAAAGTTGAGCAGCGGAATGGACATGCAGAGCGTCACGCAGGCACCGAATCCCAGCGCTGCGGCGCGATTCTGACGGAGTTGAGATAATGTCGCTTGAAACGGTTGCCGGCGAATTTCACTATCGTAATCGCAAAATTGGACGGCCATCATCCAAGCACCGAATAGCAGCCAGAGTGCTGGAGCGATTGCATTGAGCAGCGGGATGAAGCTGGCAATCAGCAGAAATGCCAGGCGCGGCAGGTGGTAGAGCAGCTTGCGGCCTTCGCGCATGAGCGAGGGAACAATTTCCTGCCACCAGGGAATCTGCGGCAACGTCAAGTCAGGCCCTTCCAGTTGCTCAGCAGTATGTTGCGCCAGATCGCCAAGGAACGGCGAGCCGATGATTGTCGCCAGCAGGCCAAACAGCCAGGCGCCGACGAGAATACCCAGCACATAGATCAGCGGTGCCAGCACGACGTGCAAGAAGTCCAACCAAACTGGAAGTGCGTTCTGCATGGCTAGCGAGAGGTTGTCGATATAGCCGAATCCAAAATACAAACCTGTGCTGATAATCAGCAGGCTGATCAACGCAGGTCCCGCGATGTAGGGGCGCGCATCTTTAGCCCCTGCATCTGACAGGCCTTGCGTGAAGCAGCGAATGCCAGTCCCGACGCTCATGAACCCTGGGCTAAGGCGGCGCTGACTACGTCATTGACACACACATGCAAGGTATCGACGATCTCATCGACCTGCGCCTGCGTAATGATAAAAGGAGGCCCCATACAGACAATGTCGCGCACTTCGCCTGTGCCACCGCCGTAATAGAACACGCCCTTCTGCAGACCCTTGGCAACGATTTTTGCGGATATGTTCTGTGCCTGTGGGAACATCGCCAGTGTTTCCCTGTCTGCGACCACCTCGATTGCGGCAAACAAACCCTTGCCACGAATCTCCGCGACGTGTGGATGTTCTGCAAAGCTCGTGCTCAACTGTTGGTGGAGGTATTCACCCATTGCTGCACCTTTGGCCACAAGGTCCTCTTCCACCAGGATCTTCAGGACTTCCGCGGCGGCGGCACAGGCAGCGGGGTGGGCGCCAAAAGTGTTGAACATCACCTGATATCCAGCGCGCTCAATTGCCTCGCCAATCTCTTCTGTGGCAAAAACGCCCCCAAGCGGTGCATATCCGCCGGCGAGCCCCTTGCCGCTGATCAGGATGTCGGGCTCATATGGCCAATGCTGGAAACCAAACGGCAGGCCTGTGCGTCCGAATCCCGTCATCACTTCATCCATGATCAGCAGTATGCCGTTTTCGCGGCATAACTGGGCCACGCCTGGCCAATAGTCATCCGGTGGTACAATGGCGCCGCCCGAGGAACCAATGATTGGCTCGGCTAATAGCGCAGCTATGTTGTCCGCACCTATCGTGTGGATCGCCTTGGCGACCAGATCAACGTAGTACTGGCCAGCGTCTGGATGGAATGCTCCCAGCGGACACCGCAACGGGTAAGGGGTTGCCACGCCAGGAAACTCAGGAAGCGCATCCTGCAGACCTTTTTTTCTTCCAGGGTGCCCACTAATGCTGGCGGTGGCCAAGGTAGTGCCATGGTAACTGATCGAGCGCCCCAGTATCTGAGTACGCTGGTGTTGTCCGATCGCCTGCTGATAATGCAGCGCGATCTTCATAGCGGCCTCGTTCGCTTCACTGCCCCCGGATGTGCAGTGTACC
>JBCCUW010000365.1:0-4760 GCA_039196385.1 Pseudomonadota bacterium | reverse complement strand
CGTTGCTGAGGAATAAAAAAGTACATGAATACAAATGTACCCAAAAATAATCTTCAAAAGTATGAGTAAGCGCGGAGTGGGAGCTTGCTGTGATGGTCAAGGGAGGCCGTTTTGAGTGCACTGACCAAGGCAAAAATGGCGGACCAGTTGTTCGAGGAACTGGGTCTGAACAAGCGCGAAGCGAAAGAGATTGTCGAACTTTTTTTTGACGAAATCCGCGATTCTCTGGAAGCCAATGTGCAGGTGAAACTGTCTGGTTTCGGCAATTTTGATCTGCGTGAAAAGGGCGAGCGGCCTGGTCGCAATCCCAAGACGGGTGAAGAAATTCCAATTACAGCGCGTCGCGTGGTGACTTTCAGGCCCGGGCAGAAACTCAAAGCCCGGGTCGAGGCGTATGCCGGGGACACTACTGCTGCGGATGACGACGGTGCTGAACAAACGGATGCTTATCGGCTGGAGAGCGGATCCGCGACAGAGAGCTTAGACCCGCAGGGCAACTCCGGGTATGATCAATGACCTGTATCGCTGTATTTAGCCGGCAGGAAGCCTCTTGATGCTGGAACCAAGCCAGAATAACGAATTGCCGCCCATTCCGGGCAAGCGCTACTTCACCATTGGTGAAGTCAGCCAGCTGTGCGACGTAAAACCCCATGTGTTGCGCTATTGGGAACAGGAGTTTCCCCAGCTCAGCCCGGTGAAGCGTCGAGGTAATCGTCGCTATTACCAGCGCCAGGACGTGATTGTGATTCGCCAGATTCGTGCCCTGTTGTACGACCAGGGCTTTACCATCGGCGGTGCGCGCCAACGCCTGACCAGCGAAGATGCCAAAGAAGATCAGACACAGTTCAAATTACTGGTGCGCCAGATGATTGTTGAGCTCGAAGATGTCTTACGTGTGCTAAAATCCTGACCTGCACACCTCTGTCGTGTAAAAAGCGTAGTGTTAAAAACGTGAAACGTACCTGCCGAACACTAACTGTCTGCGCCGTGCTGCTGAATGCGGCAACGTCTGCTGTGTGGGCGTCAGATCAGTCCATTAGCACCCCACCCGGTAACGCTCAAGGAGGTGTTCAAGGGTCATTGGGCGCATACCAATACGATGCCCGCATGGCCTTTATCAAGGCAGGTGAGCTGTCCTTGCAGATGTTCCGCCAAGGGCAGCAATACGAAGTGACCGGCAATTTCCAGACCTCCCGGGCCATGAGCAACTACTACACCTGGAATGGTATTTTTGCTGCGGTGGGCGAGTGGCAGGGTCAGGTGCCGGTCACAACGGCCTATATGGCGCGTACTACCGGAAAAGATGAAGACCTGAAGATTGTATTGACCTATGAAGACGGTGCCAGGGTGCTGGAAGGCGCGGGCAGCAGTTTCGAATCTGTGGCTAAACCCGGCGGAATAGATCTGATATCTGCGCTGTTTTTCAGCCCGGTCTGTTATCAGGGTGGCGAAGTTCACGATGGTGAAGACACTTATCAGATTGAGTTGCGCCGCGAAAAGCAACAGCGCCTGAATGGTGGCAGCAGCTACTATCAGGGTGAGGTCACCAGCTGCGATTACAATGTGAGGGATCACAAGAATCGCAAGCGTCGGGTGATTGTTTCTCTGGCTGAGGTTGAAGGCACCACTGTGGCTGTGCAGGTGCGCGCTAAAATTCCCGTGCTGCCAGATGCTATATTCCGCTTGCGTCTGCCCGGAGCGCTGGACGAGCCGGCAGCTGGCCCCCAGTTAGCGGCGATGGACTAAAAAAGAAAGCGCCCGGACTAGCCCGGCTCCTGCACACGGAAGAAGGCAGCGTACAGCACCGGTACCACCAGCAGCGTTAACAACGTTGCAAACAGCAAACCAAATATGATCGATACGGCCATGGGTTCAAACATGGCGGTGCCTCCCCACCACAGCGGTAACATGCCCAGCACAGTGGTTGCTGTGGTCAGCATAATGGGACGTAACCGGGTCAGGCAGGCGGCCACAACCGCGGCGTAAGGTTCTTTACCCAACTCTTCTATCTCCAGCTTGATCCGGTCGATCAGTACAATGGCATTGTTAATGATGATGCCCGACAGGGATATGATGCCCAGCAAGGTGAAAAAGCCCATGGAAGAGCGGCCCACCAGCAGGCCGATGGTGACGCCAATCATGCCCAGTGGGATGGTGGCCAGAATAATCATCGGGCGGCGGGTGGAATTAAACTGCAACACCAGCAGCAGGATGATCGCCATTAACGCCAGGGGTAGTTTGTCCGCAATCGAGGCGGTAGCGTCTCCTGAGGTTTCAGACTCTCCGCCGATCTCGTAGCTGTAGCCGGGCAGCCAGGTGTCCGCATATTCTGCCAGCCAGGGCAGCAGGGTATTGTTGACTTCGGTGGCAGTGACGTCCGGCAGTAGTTGCGCCTGCAGCGTCATCGTGCGTTCGCGATCGCGTCGTGTAATCAGGCCGGATTCAAAGGTCAGGCGAATATCCGCCACCTGCTTCAACGGCACGCTGTTGCCACTGGCTTGGGAATAGACGCTTAACCCATCCAGCTTACTGATGTCCTGTCGATCGCTGGCTACCGTGCGCAGCGTAATGGGGATCAGTTGATCCCCTTCGCGGTACTGGGTCAGCTCAATGCCTGACAAGCCAGCCCGCAATGAATAAGCAACGTCGCTGCTGGTCACCCCTGCGCGCAGTGCACGTTCCTGATCGATGTCAACGATCAGCTTTTTACTCTGCATCCCCCACGTGTTTTTCACCGCCAGCACCCCGGGATGGGCGTACAGCTCGTTCGTGATGGTATCGCTATAGCTGTACAACTGCTCAGCGGAACTGCCGGAAACCCTGATCTGAATTGGATAACCCACCGGTGGGCCATTCTCCAGGCGCGCCAACTGATGGTTCATATCCGGTAGCTCCTGGGTCAGGAAATCCTGGATACCACTGATCACCTCAGTGACGCCGTCTGAACTGTTGGTGTTGGCGATCAGGAAAGAGTTGGCCGGGTTTTGATCCGGCGGATCCAGGCCCAGCGTGAAGCGAGGCCCGCCTTCACCGACAAACACCATCCAGTTTTTCAGGGCTGGTGACTCTCCCTGATAGTGGTTGTTGTACAGATAGGTATCCAACGCTTGAATCGCCCGCTCGCTTTCTTCGATGGAGGTGCCCAGTGGCAACTCAAGCTTGCCGGTAAAGACGGGGTCCTCAGAGGGGGCGATAAATTCCGCGGGGACAAAGCCAAGCCCCCAGATGGCGCTGGCAAACGTGCCGACAACAACTATCAGAAAAAGGAACTTGTGCCGCAGTGTCGTGACCAGTATCTGCCGATACACCTGATACGCACGCTTGTCACTGAAATCTTCTGAGTCCTCTGCGCTTGTGCCTGGAGTTGTGTCTGAAGTGGTTGCTGAAACGGTTAGAAACTGCGTCGTGAGCAGCGGAATAAATGTCATTGCCAGCAACCAGGAAATCACCAGCGCAATGGTGACCACATAAAAGATGTCGGCGGTGTACTCACCTACGGCAGACTCAGCCAGCGCAATCGGCATAAAGGCAGCGGCGGTAGTCAATGAAGAAATGAGCAGCGGGGTGCGTAGTTCACTGCCGGTCTGCACCGCCGCCTCAATGGCGCTCATACCCTGTTCCCGCTTCACCAGCACCGATTCCACCACCACTATGGCATTGTCCACAAGCAGCCCGAGGGCGATGATCAGCGCGGCCAGGGAGATCTGGTTCACAGTGATATCAAACATCTGCATCAGGAAGAACGTGATGATCATGGTGCTGGGGATGAGGGTGGCCACCACAAATCCCGTGCGCAGGCCGAGAAAAACGATCATCACCAGAATGACAATACCGATAGCCTGTAGCAGGCTGGACACAAAATCGTCGACACTTTTGTTGACCAGGTCAGCCTGGAACCAGATTTTTTCCAGATGGATACCCCAGGGGAACTGGGCTTCGATGTCAGGCATGATGGCATCCAGGCGCTCACCCAGCTTCAAGACGTCGCCGCCATCACGGGTAGAAATAGCAATGGCCAGGGCCGCGGTGTCGTTGGTGCGCATGAAGCTGGTGGCCGGATCTTCGTAACCGCGGTAGATGTTGACGATGTCGCCCAGATAAACCACTTCGTTACCCGGCAGCTCAACCACGGTGCGACGCAGATCATCCACCGATTCAATGTTACCGGTGGGTTCCAGCACGATGCGTTCGCGGCCACTGAGCACGTCACCGCCGGAAGACAGTATGTTGACACTGTCCAGAATGCCCGAAAGCTGTTGCGGGGATAACCCGAGCTCGGTCATGCGCGCGTTATTGTAATCGACAAATACCGCTTCTTCGCGGGCGCCGTGGATGGTGACCTTGGCAATGTCTGGTTCTTTTAATAAACGGTCGCGCACGGCGTCAGCGATGTCTTTCAGTTCTGCGTTGCTGAACCCGTCACCGGACAGGGTATAGACACTGCCGAAGACATCACCAAACTCATCGTTTACGTATGGGCCCTGGACGTCACCCGGCAGTTCCGTGACCACGTCATCTACTTTACGGCGCAGATCGTCAAAAATCGGCCGCATCACTTTGTAACTTTCTTTGAAGTTGACGTTGATAATGGAAATGCCGGTGCGGGAGTCGGACGTAATGCTGTCGACTTCAGGCATTTCCTGGGCTTTTTTCTCAATTTTGTCAGTCACCAGCTGTTCGACTCGAGCGGGGCTGGCGCCAGGCAACATGGTGGTAATAACGGCGGTGCGAATAATAAAACCCGGGTCCTGGGCTTTAGG
>JBCCUW010000364.1:0-4811 GCA_039196385.1 Pseudomonadota bacterium | reverse complement strand
GGCAGATGGCTCAATACCCGACCAGATAGATACGGACACCTTTACGGGCTACGCGAACGGTCAGGGAGAAGTAGACGACCTGTACTACGAAGCGGAGCTGACGCACAAATTTCTCGATAATCTGAAGCTGACGGTTCGGGCAAGCCATCAGGAAACGGATTTTGACTACCAGAACGTATCTGGTGTGTACGACTACGGTTATGGTTTTTATTCCTATAACTACCGGGGTGAAACAGAATCTGAAAGCACCTTTTTTGATCTCCAGATCGCGTATAACACCGAAATGTGGGGGCAGCGACAGGACTTTGTGGTTGGCGCATCCTACAACGAGGCTGATTTTGAGCGTTTATTCTCGCCATTCCCATCGGTGGGACCTTTCACTTTGGAAAGCCTCAGCGACCCGAGGGTGGGCTCTGAAGATTTCGGCGAACTATCTACCTTTTCGCTGTTCGATAACGAAGTACATTCTGTGTTCCTGGAGGCGGCGGTCAGGCCAAACGCCTGGCTGACGTTGATCGGTGGAGTCAGATACGACGATGCGGATCAACTGTCGACGCGTTTCCGCGGCCCAACAGCTTTTGAAACCGGCCTGGAGGGAGAAGAAACCACGGTGCGCTTTGGCGCGACGGCGGCCGCATCAGACAGCGTGAACGTCTATTTGAGTTACGCCGAAGCGTTTACGCCACAGTCTGGTATCCGCCGCGACAACTCAGCCGTTGGCCCTGAGCTATCTAATGGTTACGAAATGGGCGTAAAAGGGGACCTGCTTGACGGTGGCGTTTCATTTGATCTGGGCGCCTTTTACACTTTGCGTGAAGATGTAGCCGTTAGTGATCCAACGAATGCCGGAGACGAGTTTTTTACAGTAAACGTCGGCGAATTGCGTGCTCAGGGTGTCGAAATAACCAGTCGGATAATGCTGGTCGATGGGCTCGACATCACCTTCAGTTATGGCTACACAGATACGGATATCACCGAAGCTGGAGATGATGAAGTTCAAGAAGCCGTGTTCCCGGAGCACACCGCCAGCGCGTACTTCAGTTATCGATGGTCGTCCGGGCCGCTGACCGGCCTGACGCTTGGCGGTGGCTTAAGGTATGTTGATGAGCGCGGTCTGGATGCGGTGTTCGACAGCCACACGATTGCGGACCTGAATCTATCTTATGCGCTGAACAATGACACTTCCGTTTCGCTGGACGTGCTGAACATCAATGACGAAGAGTACATAGAAACCGCGAGTGCGTTTGCTGGTCCTTCCGGAGGGGCTGTGTTGGGTGCCCCGCGCACTGCGGTCTTAACCCTGAGAACAAAGTTCTGAAGCAGGCGAAAGGCCAGGTGCTGTCAAGTGAGGCAATAGCCTCTGCCATGCACAGTTTTCAGGCGGTTGCCATCCCAACCGGTTGCGGTGAGTTTGCGGCGTACGCGGCTCAGGTGCATGTCCAGGCTGCGATCGTAAGCGCTGTGGGCCCGCTTAAGCACCGTTTGGTACAGATAGGCGCGCGGCAGCACTTCGCCGGAGTTTGCCGCCAGCGCCCATAGCAGACTGAATTCGGTTGGAGTCAGCAACAGGGGAGTGTGGCCGATGGACGCCGAGTGTTGTCGCTTGGAGATTGAGAGCTGGTCTATTTCAAGGTAATCAAGAGAATGATCATGGGTTGCCTGGCTGCGTCGGAGAATTGCGTCAATTCTGAGCACCAGTTCTTGAATGCTGAAGGGTTTGGACAGGTAATCGTCAGCCCCGGCGGTGAGGCCTTTGATGCGTTCCTCTTCTGCATGGCGGGCTGATACGATCACCACGGGCACGTCGCTTTGACGTCGCAAAACGTTCAGCAGCGATAAGCCGTTGCGTTGCGGCAGCATAATGTCCAGCAAAATTAGGTCATGGCGATTGCTACTGGCCGCGACCAGGCCGCTGTCACCGTCGAAGCACTGTTCAACGTCATAGTCGCGTGCTGCCAAGGCGGTTGTAATTTGTTCATTGAGCACGGCGTCATCCTCGATGATAAGAATCGAGGGCTTTGGTTGACTGGATGGCAACGAGCAAGTTGGCTGACTGCGCATATTGGCTACCGATCTGTAAATTACCGAATTTTAATAAGAATCATTCTCAAATGACCAGGGTTGACATGAGGTGCACCTTAGCGCTTACAAATTCAGTCCGATCAGGTTGAACAGTAAGAGTGCCGGCCACGTCAATATAGCTGCCAATCCCAGTAGCGTGATGTGCAGGCGCCACAAGGTTGTGCGCCAATCGCCTGGGGCTTCTGACCGCCAGGCGGGTACAATGCCGACAACAAAACCTAAGCCGGTGATACTGAGCAGATTCACCAGTAACACGACAAATATCAGTCGCCCGGTTACGCCGTTAAATCCGTCAAGCAGCGCAATATCGCTCACACCTTCGTAGCCAGCAAAGGTAGCAATGGGCAATAAGATAATCAGCAATGACATGCACAGGCCGTTGCGACGCAGCCACATAGCGGTGGCGTTTGCCCGCGACCACCATGGAGAAATCAACGCGGTCAGAAAGATACCGAAACCGAACAAAGCCAGCGCGCCCACCAGCACCGGATTACCCAATCCTGACACTTGCCGCCATGCACTGCTTGGATTGGTGTGCAGGTAAATGTCTTCGCTACCTGGTGGTTGGCGAAAGATGTAGCGGTGGCCTTCCTGGCTGTCGTAAACACCGGGGCTGACACGCGTTAGTTGGCGAGTACCCGCTTGAATCGTGCCGTCTTTGTCAGCTGTAATCTTTAACACAGAGCCAGAGGCAAAAACTGTGGTGAAGGCGCGCATGGAGCGGCGCTCTCCCCAGTAGGTTCCAGAGATCTTATCGGGTGCGTCCACTGCGCCTGCGGTAATTTGCGAGGTGACTGGCGGTAGTTGGCGCGGGCCAACAAAAGTTTCGAGGAAGCTGCGATCCGCTGCCTTGGGCTCGATATCGGTTGTACGGTTCTCCTCGGAGGTATTGACCAGGCGGCCCAGACCGAACGGCCGGCTGATGAGATCGCGCACGCCAGGTGTGGGTGACGCGCGAAGGATGGAAATGACAAATCCGGCGTTGCTGTCCGGCAACACGCCGAGTCGGCTCTGTGTGCCTGGCAGGCCGCAGCCGTGGGAAACATAGTTTTCGCTGCCATAACGCTCTGGATACAGGTGCAGACCAATACTGAGACCTGCCGGATGATCTCTGTACTGGGGAGTTTGCATTTCTTGACGGGATACCGCAGAGAGAACGTCCGGGTGGCGGGTTGCATCAACATCCGTATGCAGAGCGGCGTAACGTAACATTTCTGCCGGGGTGGCGATAATACCGCCAGACGCTGCGGTCAGGGGATGCTTGGGGTAGAAGGGAACCGCTTGGAGGTCGCCGTTTGGGAACCGGCCATAAGGCTGAGCTAAGTTGGATGGCACGTCGGTTGCGTGATGCAGCATGGATTTGTGCATGCCCAATGGTGCCAGAATGTTGTCGCGAAAATACGCCTTCAAAGACTGTCCGCTGATGTCTTCAATGACGACGCTTTCCAGGGCAACGCCCAGATTCGCATACTGACCGATGGTGCCGGGTGGCCTTTCGATGTTCTCTCGAAACAGGTCTGCGACCTGCTCTTTTGACACCGGTACGGGTATGTCGAGTTGTGTTCCCTGAGGGGTGAAATGTCCGGCCATGCCGGAGGTATGGGTCATGAGATGGCGCAGGGTCACCTCAGCGCCATAGGGTGGCGGTAACTGGTAACGATGCAGGTATTTGTTTACGGGATCGTCCAGTGATTCGATGAAGCCACTATCACGCAGCTGTAAAATTGCGGTAGCGGTAAACGTTTTGGAAATTGAGCACATGCGTATCATGGTTGAATACGGATCCAGCGGGATCCGCTGGGCGAGATCCTGATAGCCATAACCTTTCAGCAGGACTGTGGTGCCGTTTTGAATCAGTCCAAAAGAAGCGCCGTTAAAGATACCGGCTGCCACCCTGGGTTGAAAAAAGTTGTCTGCCCACTGCTCAACAGCTTTTGCATCGAACCGAACTTCAGCCCAGCCCGGAAGCGGCAGGACAACCCAAAGGATCATGAGAATGGCTGACTGGCGCATGGCAACTCGTTCAAGGACACGTTTTATACAAAGCACTGTTTTATAAAGCGATTATGTTCTTTATGCAAATAAGAATCATTCTTATTGAACGCGCGTGGCAATCACTCTATAGTGCCAGCACGCCAAAGATATGGTTCTGCGGCGACCAATCTAGGAGTTATCTTGGATCATCAGTTTAATCTGGAACACTGTGTGCGCCGTGCTATTTATCCAGACAATCCCGGAATTCTAACAGCTTATCTTAGTGCTGCCGAAGACGCCGCTGCCGACGTATCTTGCAGCAACGCCTGTAAAATACATGCGCGCACGTTCGATCTGTTACTGACCACCGTTTGTGATCCCTTGTTGCCAACCACGTGGCGATGGTTATGTTTGGATTATATGTACAAACCGCTTTGTGCTTTGCAGGCGTTAGCCAGCCATGCCGAAGCGGCAGCGGCGTTGCGCACGCGCACTTATCATTTGCAAATGTTAAGCGAGATCAATCATCCTTCATCGTTTTAGGAGGTTTAAGTGACATCAGAAACGCGTATTGTCCGTGACAGTATGGGAGAAATCGAAATCAGCGCTGACGCGCTGTACGGTGCTCAAACCCAGCGAGCCATCGATAACTTCCCGGTCAGCGGACAAGGTATGCCGGTCGCGTTCATCAGGGCTTTACTGCTGGTGAAGGAGGCTGCAGCATTTGCGAATAAGCAGTTAGGCTGTGTTGACGC
>JBCCUW010000363.1:0-4813 GCA_039196385.1 Pseudomonadota bacterium | reverse complement strand
GGGTTGTCCGGTGATTTACCCAAACCGGGTAGTTATCTCACCATGGATGATTTTGGCGTGCCCATACTGGCGACTCGCGACAAGTCAGGCCGCTTCCGCGCTTTTCTGAACGCCTGTCGGCATCGCTCGGTCAAGGTGGCGGGTGAAGCGCGTGGTACTAAATCAGTATTCATGTGCCCCTTTCACAGTTGGAGTTATGCCAACACCGGTGATCTGCTGAACATTCCCGACGAAGACCATTTTGGTGAGATTGACAAGTCGTGTCACGGACTGATCGCGCTACCGGCCGTGGAGCGGGATGGATTACTGTGGGTGCATCCGGATGTTGACGGTAGTTTGGACATTGACACCCTGCTGGGGGAGGATCTGGCTGCTGAAATAGCACACACGGATGTCTCAGCCCACCAATTTATTGGCGAAAAAACCATCGCCAAGCAACTGAACTGGAAATTTGCCAACGACACCTTTGGTGAAACCTACCACTTCGGCAAGTTGCACAAGGATACGTTAGGGCGACTGTATTATGGGAACAATCTGCATCTGACCGAATTTGGTCGCCACCATCGTTTTGTTACAGCAAACCGCGGCATAGATGATTTGCGGGATAAACCGGAAGAAGAATGGCGTATCGAGCAGGCCACCTTTGTGCTTTACCATCTGTTTCCGAACATTCAACTGCTGATTGATCCACACACAGCGACCTTGATTCGTATTTACCCGGACGAACACAATCCCGGGCGCTCGATTACCCGAATCAGTTTTTACTACACCCAGGAAACCATCGACCGGGCCGCTGAAGAGCAGTCTGCGAGGGCGGATGTGTACGACTTTGATGGACGCCGTGGTGAAGTAGGAGGCCTGGATGCCTCACTGGAGGTATTCCATTCCACCGTGGAGCAGGAAGACTACGTGATGGGTGAAATGCAGCAGCGCATGGCGGAAACCGGTATGTTGAAGGAGATAATATTCGGCCGCAACGAACCCGCGTTGCACCACTTTCACAACAACTATCGTGAAGCCCTTGGCCAGCCGCCACTGGAGCCTGTGACGGATTCAAAAACGGAGGCAGCATCCGCTGCGGCCAAATAGGGCGTTCGCAATGGAGCTTGCGGAAGATATTCCAGCTCAGTTTCAGGCAGCCGCCGGGGCAGCGCTGGATTGGATAAACACCCAGCAAGCTCGAAACTACAAACTGACAGGGCTGGTTGATTACGAAAGCGCGCTGGCTGCTGCTGAGGGTGAGCCTTACGACATAGGTCTTGTTCTTTGTTACGGTGAATTGTGTGCCAGGGAGTTGGTTCGGGTAACACCCGACCGGGCTCAGTTTGCGTTCAGTTTTGTGGACGCACCTCTCAGGGAAGTGCCACCCTTGTTGGACCCGCCTGAGGGTGTGCGCAGCACCTGGCTGGATGCAGTGCTGGCCAGACATGAATTTGTCCTGTTGCTGTTCTATCGGGGATTGTGGTGACCGCCATGCCGCTTCGAGTTACGAAGCTTCGAGCAAAGTGGGGTGCTGGCCGAAATCAGAGCGGCTGGTGGTGAAGTTTATGGTATTACCAGTGAGCCCCATTCCCTGGCAGCGGAAGCTGAAAGCGCCTGGCAAATCGATATCCCCGTGATTGGTGATCCGCATCATGAAATCCGCTTGGATCTCGAACGGCGCGGTTGGCTGAGTGTTTTTTTCAATCAGGACTATGGCCATCTGCGCGAACGTGAATGGGCAAATCATCCGAATGGATACTATCAACCCGCAGTTATTGCCATTCACCACTCAGGCCGGGTGTTGTACCGCTGGCGCTGCGTGCCGAAATTCAGCAACATGAGTGGGGCTGGTGCGCGACCGGACGCGCAGTACACGTGGAGCAAGATGCAGTCGGCGGAAGGGGCGCTTGAAGATGCGCCGCTGGATCAACAGCCCGAACTCGGTACTGAGCAACTCTCCTGGTTCCGGTTTCTTCTTCTGCTGACCGCACATGGCTGGTTTATCCGTCCGAAGGCGTTCCCATTGCTGAGAGATGGCGGCAAGGACGCCGTGTCTCCCGCTGACGCGATGCGCAGGTGGTATGTTTTCTCAGCCGTGTGGCTGCTGGCGCTGATTCTGCTGCCATTGACCTGGGTGGCGGTGGCGACTCTGGCCTGGCTGGCGCTTCTGACGCCTGGTCTGATCGAGATTCACCGGCAGTTTCAGAACGAGCCGGATCCGTTCTGACGCCTGAGATCCGGCGCGGCTGCAGTTGTTTCAGTGGCGGTGTAAGCGCACCGGGACATCTTTGATGCCGCGAATAAAGTTATTCGGTAAACGCTCCACATCACCCACCACTTCAACAGTATGGAAGCGCTGGATAATTTCCTCCCACAGTATACGCAGCTGCATTTCCGCAAGTCGGTTACCCATACATCGATGTACGCCAAAACCGAAAGCCACGTGGGCTCGTGCGTTAGGCCGATCAATTATCAGTTTGTCTGCATCCGGAAAAACGGCTTCGTCGCGATTGCCGGACACGTACCACATGATCACCTTGTCGCCTTGTTTGATGTGCTGTCCGCCAAGTTCGTAGTCCTGCAGAGCGGTACGTCGCATATGGATCACTGGTGTCTGCCAACGGACCATTTCTGCGACCATGTTAGGAATCAGGCCGGGGTTGTCACGCAATTTCTGGTATTCGTTGGGATATTTGTTAAGCGCGACCACGCCACCGCTGATGCTGTTTCGCGTGGTATCGTTGCCACCCACTATGAGCAGCAGAATGTTGCCGAGAAACAGTTCCGGATCTTCATTCATGTTTGCCGTTTCAGGGTTATTCTGCAGCATCGAAATCAGATCGAAGGAAGGCGGCTGGCCCACCTTGGAGGTCCATAGCTGATAAAAAGCGCCGGCGCATTGCATCAGTTCATCGTAACGCTGTTGCATGTCGATGGAGTCGTCACCGGTCACTTGCGGCACCGCGGTGGTGATATCCGACCAGTACACCAGTTTGCGTCGTTCTTCGTAGGGAAAATCGAACAGGGTAGCCAGCATGCGGGCAGTGAGTTCGATCGAGACCTCTTGTACCCAGTTAAATGTCTCGTCGACCGGCAGGTTGTCGAGAATGTCTGCCGCCCGCTCGCGAATCAATGGCTCGAGCTCAGCCAGGTTGGTGGGTGCGACAGTGGGTGCTACGGCTCGCCGTTGTTTGGCGTGTTCGGGCTCGTCCATACCAATAAAATTCTTACCCTGAATCTGGCCTTCTACGACGATGGGGTCTGGCAGGGCAATGCCGCCTTTTTCCGAAGAGAACACCACGTGGTTCGTATCCACTTCTTTGATCAGTTCGTGGGATGTGACTGACCAGAAAGGCCCATTCGCACTGTCAGCCAGGTAGTGGACGGGTGCTTCCCTGCGCAGTCGCGCAAACCACGACTGCCAGTTGTCGTCACGGAACAGTTCGGGTCGGCTCACGTCGATCCGTTCCAGCGGGATGGTGTGTAGATCCTGGTCAGTTGCTACGTTCATTCGGTTCATCTTCCTGCTGCGTCCAGCCCGGAATACTAGCATGCTCCTGCGGCTGGGAATCTGTGCTCAATTCACGAAAGTGCCTGAACGCCCCTCACGCGGTTAATTAATGGTTAGAATGTGGGCGAATATTCAAGTGATGGAGACTATTTTGGAGCGGCCCCGACAGTGGATAGCATAACCGTAACAAAACCAGACGATTGGCACTTGCACGTGCGCGACGGTGAAGCGTTGAGCTGTGTTTTGCACTATACGGCGCGGCAGTTTGGCCGGGCAATTATTATGCCTAACCTGGATCCGCCGGTGACTACCACAGATCAGGCCGTGGCTTACCACCAACGCATCCTCGCCGCGCTGTCGCCAGACATAGAGTTTGCGCCGCTCATGACACTGTATCTCACCGACGCAACGCCCCCGGCGGAGATTGAACGGGCCAAAGCCAGTGGCCAGGTGTTCGGTGTCAAACTGTATCCGGCTGGCGCCACCACTAACTCACAGTCTGGCGTGACGGACATCGAACATTGTTTCGCCACGCTCGACAAGATGCAGGAAGTGGGCATGCCGTTGCTTCTTCACGGTGAGGTGACCCATGACCATATTGATATTTTTGATCGGGAAGCGGTCTTTATAGATGAGGTGTTGACCGGTGTGGTAGAGCGTTTTCCCGAGCTGAAAATTGTCTTTGAACATATCACCACCGCAGACGCGGTGGACTTTGTGATGGGTGCCCCGGCACATATCGGCGCAACCATCACGGCCCATCACTTACTTTTAAACCGCAACGATATGCTTGTAGGTGGCATTCGACCGCACAATTATTGCCTGCCGGTGCTCAAACGAGAGCGGCATCGCCAGGCCCTCGTGGCCGCTGCCACCTCGGGCAATCCAAAGTTCTTTCTGGGTACTGACAGTGCGCCGCACAGTCGCTCTGCTAAAGAACAGGCTTGTGGGTGTGCCGGTAGTTTTACCGCACCTGCGGCGCTGGAGCTCTATGTGGAGGTGTTTGATCGGGCTGGCCAGCTCGACCGGCTGGAGGGATTTGCGAGTCACTTTGGCCCGGACTTTTATGGGTTACCGCGTAACGTTACCGACGTGACGCTTGAGCGACGCGAATGGCAGGTACCGGCGAGCTTGCCTTATCTTGACGAAGAGATCATTCCCTTCATGGCCGGTGAAACGCTGGGCTGGGCTCTGGTTAGCTAGGGTTGACTAGGCGCTTGATCAGCGCGCCGCGCACGTTATATTGATTACTAATCTCTAAACCGCAGGACAAATCTATGACCGCCAGTGAAGCTGCAAGCTCAGTCAACTTTTTTCTCG
>JBCCUW010000362.1:0-4818 GCA_039196385.1 Pseudomonadota bacterium | reverse complement strand
TTTGAGAAGGAGAAGAGAAAGAGGATGGCGGGCGTGTCGCGAGGGGAGGAAGGGGAGAGAGTTACGCGACACGCCCGAGCTTGCTGTTGGCTGTATCCAAGGCAACAAGTTGAAGCGAATTTTAGGTCGCAGGGGTCTGAATGCAATCGACAAATAGTAAAAAAGTGTTTCGATTCGTAACGTTTGTGTCGTTACTGCCCACAGGGCTATCAAGGTTCGGGTCTGCAGGCGCCGCCTGTTGCGGGAGTTTTTGCAGCCGGGCGCAGAAACATTAATATGTCGCTGCAATCACAACCATTGAGATCACGATGCAAAACAACCTGGGTCTGTTCTTGACCAAAAGAGCTTTTTTGTCCCCTGAGGTGGAAGGTTACGTCGAAGGTGTAGGCGACTTCCGCATGACCTATCAAGAGCTGAATGCCAGCTGTAATCGCTTAGCCAACGCTTTTGTCGCCAGCGGCATTACCAAGGGCGAGCGGGTTGCCCTGTTGTTGATGAATTCGCGTGAATTTATGGAAGCGTATTATGCGTTAGCCAAAGTGGGTGCGGTGGTTGTGCCTTTAAACTGGCGCCTGGTCCCCGACGAACTGGAGTTCATCCTGAAAGACAGCGGCACCACGCGGTTGATTTTCGGCGATGAATTTGCGGAAGCCGTCGCTGAACTGCACAGCCGTGGCGACAAAACCGATATCACCCAATGGCTGCATGTCACCGGCGGTGACGAGGCGGCCTATTTTGCGGAAAGTTACCAGCAATTCCGCGATGCCCGGGACGATACAGAACCGGCAGTGGGCGCCAGTGACGACGACATGTTGTACATCATGTATACCTCTGGAACGACCGGTTTGCCGAAAGGTGTGGTACACACCCACAACACGGCCATCTGGGGCCTCATCACCATTGGCGCCACCGCCGAGTATCAAGTAGGTGACCGTTATCTGGCCTGTTTACCCATGTTTCATGTGGGCGCGCTGACGCCACTGGCGGTTAACGTCTGGTGTGGTGTTACCAATATTGTGATGCGCAGTTTTGATCCAGTGCGGGCCTGGGAGTTAATTGAAACGGAAAAAATTACCGTTGGTCTGGCGGTGCCCGCGATGTTGAATTTTATGGTGCAGGTGCCTGACTTCGAGAAATATGACCGCTCCAGCTTGCGTTGGATGATGACCGGTGCCGCACCCGTGCCGGCCTCGCTGACTCAGCATTACCATGAGTTGGGGGTTGGCCTCTTGCAGGTGTATGGGTTAACCGAGAGCTGTGGCCCGGCCTGCCTGATGGATGCCGAAAATGCGCTGCGCAAACCGGATTCCACCGGTCGTGCGTTCTTTCACACTGAAATTCGCATTGTGGATGACAACTTCCAGGACTGCCCATCGGGCGAGGCGGGGGAGGTTTGGGTGAAAGGCAAGCACATTATGCGCGAATACTGGAATCGACCCGATGCTACCGCGGAAACGCTGGTCGATGGTTGGCTGCGCACGGGCGATGTCGCCACTATGGACGATGAGGGATTTGTTGCGATTCAGGATCGTATTAAAGATATGATTATTTCTGGCGGTGAAAACGTTTACCCGGCAGAGATTGAGGGCGTGTTGATGTCCCACGAAAATATCTCTGAGGCGGCAGTGATTGGGCAGACCAGTGCCAAGTGGGGTGAATCACCGCTGGCGATTGTCGTTAAGACAGATCCCGCGCTGACGGAAACTGATGTACTGCGCTTCTGTGAAGGTAAATTGGCGGGCTTCAAACAACCTAAATCGGCCGCTTTTGTTGAAGAGATCCCGCGTAACCCGAGCGGCAAAATCCTGAAACGCGTGCTGCGTGAACAATTTCCGAAAGAGGCGCCGGTTTAGCGAGATTTTGGTTGCGTGATCTATGCCGGAATAGCCGACCCGGCCGGCAGCAGGTAATTGTTGATGGCGGTGAGCGTCCAGACAATCACCACCAGCAGCAGACTGACAAATACTGCAGCAGAACCCATATCTTTGGCCTGCCCGGCCAGTTCGTGGTGTTCTTCCCCAACGCGGTCGACAACAGCTTCGATCGCTGAGTTAAGCAATTCCGTGATCAGCACCAGGCCCAGTACGGCGATGAGTCCAGCAGTTTGCCAGAGGTCTTTGCCGATGACGAACGCTAGCGGCAGTAGAAGCAGCGCCAGAATGCTCTCCTGGCGAAACGCGGCTTCGTGTCGCCAGGCCGCACGCAAGCCCAGCCAGGAGTAGCCCGCCGCTTTGACAACACGGCGCATGCCGCGATTTCCTGGTTTAGGCATGTTTCAGTGGTGGCTTCAATGGTGTGTGTCCGCGTGGTCCGGACAGTCTTCCAGTTCAACCTGGATGGTTGAGTGGGCGATGCCAAACGTCTGAGTGAGTATCGCCTTGATCTCAGCAACCACACGGTGTGCCTGTTCTGCCTGATCAACCTGTGCATGCAGGGTCAACAAGGGTTTTTCTGCGGTCAACGCCCAGGCGTGGACATGGTGTACTTCTTTGACGCTGGGTACCTGGGCGCAAATCACCCGTTTGATTTCGGCAAGATCGATGCCTTGCGGAACACCCTCCAGCAGGATGTGAGCGGACTCACGAATCACCTGATAGGCGCCGCGGCTGAGAATAATCAGTATGAGTAATGCCAGAATTGGATCCGCGTACAGCCAGTTGAAATAGTACACCGCCAGTGCTGCCAGAATAGCGGCAACTGACCCTAACAGGTCACCGAGGACGTGGAGAGCCGCGCTGCGGACGTTGGCGCGGTCGCTGGCGGCATGCAGCCAGCGGAAGGCGATGATGTTCACAAAAAAGCCGACTGTCGCCACAGCCAATGCTGGCAGCGGCAGTATAGCCTCGGGGTTGGCCACACGCGTGACGGCTTCAAAAGCAATCCAGACAACAAGTGCGATGAGCGTAATGCCGTTAACAAAAGCAGCCAGGACTTGAAAGCGATGATAGCCATAACTCAGCGTTTGATCGGGGTCCCGTTGCGATATGCGGGCCGCCCACCAGGCCAGTCCTAAAGCCGCCGCGTCCAGGAACATGTGTCCGGCGTCAGCAATCAGCACCAGGGCATTGGTTAACAGCCCGGCGATCAGTTCCACCAGCATGAAACTGCTGATCAGCACAAAAGCGCGTCCCAGCATCTTGCTGTCATGTTGGTCATTGTGGTGATGATGATGGACCAATTGTCGTCCGCTAGGTGCTGTTTACTGGTATGGCGCATGCTAACCGAATCGTGAGAGCTATGCCTGTGCTTCGTGCCGTTTGCGGGTTAAGTTCAGTTGCCGGGATAATTCGGTTAATCTGGTCTTTTCACAGGGAGATTTTTGTCATGCAGCGCATGCAGCTTGATTTTGAGGGGCCCGTGGCGGTCTTGAAGTTTGACCATCCGGAAGTGATGAACGCCGTGGGTGCACAAATGCTGGTGGACTTTGCTGAGGCCATTGCCGCTATTAAACACCCCCGCAATGGCGCGCGTTGCCTGCTGCTCACCGGGAATGGGCGTGGTTTCTGTGCCGGTGCCAACCTGCAGGATGATAAAGGTGACAGTGATCCCGACCGCCCGGCGGGTTCAGTTCTGCGTAACGCCTATCACCCGATTCTGTTCGAGTTGCGGGGCCTGGAAATACCCATGGTCACTGCCGTAAATGGTGCGGCAGCAGGCGTAGGCATGAGTTTCGCGTTGATGGGCGATATTGTGTGCGCGTCCAAGTCTGCTTATTTCCTGCAGGCGTTTGCCCGCATTGGCTTAATTCCTGATGGCGGGTCTACGTTCTTGCTGCCGCGTTTGGTGGGTTGGGGGCGTGCCATGGAATTGTCCATGCTGGCTGAGCGATTGCCGGCAGAGCAGGCGCAGGAATGGGGTTTGATTAACCGTCTTTACGACGACAACGATGCCCTGATGGATGGCGCTATGCAGGTCGCTACCCAACTCGCGAACGGCCCGCGCTCACTGGCGCTGATTCGTAAGGCCTACTGGAGCACCTGGCAGAACTCCTTTGAGGAGCAATTGGAGCTTGAGGCACAGTTGCAAAATGAGGCGGGTCGGTCTGCTGACTTTGGTGAGGGTGTTGCAGCGTTTCTGGAAAAACGTGACGCTCAGTTCAAGGGTGAGTAAGCCTGGCTCAGCTGTTCAGTGCGTGCAGATGATCTTCCACACATGAATTCAGGGTGGCCAGATCGTAGCCGCCCTCCAGTGTGGAGACCACGCGCCCGCTGGCGTACCGCTCGGCGCAATCAACGATGAGTTGGGTGACCCAGACAAAGTCATCGTTATCCAGATTCAGTTGAGCAAGTGGATCCAATGCGTGCGCGTCAAATCCGGCTGAAACGAGAATCAGGTCTGGCTGATGCGCAGCCAACGCAGGTAACCAATCGTTTTCTACTGCTTGCCTGAAGCCACTGCCGTCAGTACCGGCGGCCAGCGGTGAGTGAATAATGTTTGGCCGGATGACATCGTGCTGCCGGTTCGGATAGTACGGATGTTGAAAAGTGGAGCAGACCAGTACCTCGGGTTGATCCTTGAAAATGTCGACCGTGCCGTTGCCGTGGTGGACATCAAAATCCAGTATGGCCACACGGCTGGCCCCGTACTCCTGTAACGCTTTCAAGGCGCCGATCGAAACGCTGTTAAAGAGGCAAAAACCCATGGCAGAGTCACGTTCGGCATGATGTCCGGGTGGCCGCACGGCACAGAACACGCGTCGAGTTGAGCTGGTGAACACGTCGTCGACGCCTGCGCAGACGGCGCCAGCCGCAAAACGCGCTGCTGCCAGACTTTGTGTGCCCAACCAGGTATCGGGATCTACTGGAATGACGCCCTCAA
>JBCCUW010000361.1:0-4824 GCA_039196385.1 Pseudomonadota bacterium | reverse complement strand
GCCATGCGCTCCAGCGGGTGGAACATGATTTCTATGGGCAGGAAGATCAGGATGCTGAACAGGTTAAAAAAGTCGTGCACCGTGGCCGCTTGAAACGATTTGGTGAACGCCCCTTTTTCGCGCAGGTTGCCCAGGCTCACAATCGTATTCGTAATGGTTGTGCCCATGTTGGCGCCCATAATCATTGGCACGGCAATGGACACCGGAACACCACCGGCAACCAAACCAACAATTACCGAGGTGACGGTGCTGGAGGACTGCACCAACGCGGTTGCAAGCGTGCCCAGGATAACGCCTGCCAGGGGTGCACTGACCACGGAAAAGATGGCCGCCGCCCCTTCTGCGCCACCTGACACCCATTTGAACCCAGCGCCCACCACCGCAACGCCCACCAGCAACAGGTAGACCAGGCAGATAATACTCAGCCAGGACAATATGCCCGGATTTGTGCTATCTGCCGAAGTTCCGGGCGAATTAGGTGAATCTGGCACTGATGACATAATGCTCTTCCGCAGGGGTAGAGACCTTATCATCAGGTCCAAAAGCTACATTTGTGTTAAGGACGTACTAACCGCCGGGAATTCTGGGTAGCAGGAACACTTCCGCCCCAGGCGGAATAGGTTCACCCCAGTTGTCGCGAAAGATATTTCCGTTAATCGACACGGCCACACCGGCCTCAATCGGGTCGTGCAGACGGGGATAGCGCTCCTTGAGCTTGCGCAGCAATTCACGAATCGTGGCAGCTTCGATCTGTACCGAAGCCGCCCCGTCCAGCGCATCTCGAAATGCCCCGGATAACTGAACTTCAAGCACGTGTCGCAGGCTCAGCCGGCGGACACCTGTTGTTGCGCTTCTTCTTCCATCTGGGCTTCTTTGATGGCCTTCAGCACCCGCGGTGGTGACATGGGAATGTGCCGCATGCGCACCCCGACCGCATTCGATACCGCGTTCGCAATCGCCGCCAGTGGCGGCACAATAGACGTCTCACCCACCCCGCGAATCCCATAAGGATGGTTCGGGTTTGGTATTTCCAGAATTTCCGTGTCGATAAAAGGCAAGTCTGAACAAACGGGAATACGGTAGTCGAGGAAGCCGGGATTCTGCAAACGTCCATCTTTACCGTAAATGTACTCTTCATTCAGAGCCCAACCAATTCCCTGTACCGCACCACCCTGGAACTGTCCCTCGACGTAGTCCGGGTGAATTGCCTTGCCCGCATCCTGCACTACGGTGTAACGCAGGACTTTGGTAGACCCAGTCTCGGGATCCACTTCCACATCGCAGATGTGGCTAGCAAAAGACACACCCGCCCCATCGGCAACCACCTCATTATGCCCCGCAATGGGTCCACCCGTGGTGGGTGACTTGCGCGCCAGTTCTTCCAGAGTCAGGGGGCCGAGGTTGCTGTGCTCAATCCCCTTGGCGATAGCCTGACCATTTTCCCACTCAACGTGTTTGGCATTAATTTCCCAGGTCTGGGCAGCGCGAGCCTTGAGTTCCTCAATGGCATTGCGAGCTGCGAATATCGTTGCCATACCAGACGAAAAGGTGCCGCGGCTCCCCTCAGTGGTGTCGTTGTGACCCAGGGAGGCGGTGTCACCAATGGTGCACTTAACTGATTCGTACGGAATGCCCAGCTCTTCTGCGGCGATGAGCGACAGCGAAGCCCTGGAACCGCCCACATCAACTGTGCCGACTGTCAGGTTCACCGTACCATCCACGCCGATATTCAGATCGCAGCAGGTCTGGCCACCAAAGTTGAACCAGAAACCACAGGCCATGCCTCTGCCCTGATTCTTACCGAGACGGGCGCGCATGTGTGGGTGCTTCTTCACAGTCTCAAGCGTTGGACCAATGCCGATCGGACCATACGGCGGTCCGTATGACGCCTTGGTACCTTCTTTCGCAGCATTCAACAAACGAAAATCGACTGGGTCCATGCCCACCTTGGCTGCCAGCAGGTCAACACAGCTCTCCACGCCGAATGCCGCCATGGGCGCTGACGGCGCGCGATAGGCAGCCACTTTGGGACGGTTAACCAGCACGTCGTAGCCGACGCTCTTGACGTTTTCCAGGTCATAACAAGCGAACGAAGTCATCGCTCCCAACATACCCCAGATACCGGGGAACGCCCCATCCTGATAGCGCAAAGTGGCGGTTGCCGCGACAATGCGACCATCCCGCGTGGCGCCCAGTTTGACATCCACCGACGTGGATGAAGTGGGGCCTGAGGCACGAAAGACCTCTTCCCGACTCATGACCAGCTTCACTGGTCGATTCGCTTTGCGAGACAAAGCAAGAGCGACGGGTTCCATCCAGACGTGGGTTTTACCACCAAAACCACCGCCAATTTCTGACGAGGTGACTTTCAATTTGGCCACTTCAAGGCCCAACAACTCCGCGCAAACGTTGCGGAACGTATAGTGCCCCTGCGTGGTCACCCAGAGTTCGCCCTGACCATCCGGACCCAGCGTTGCCAGACACGCGTGGGGCTCAATGTAACCCTGGTGCGTCTGCTCGGTCTTGAAGCTCTCTTCGACAATGTAGTCCGCCTTGGCAAAGCCGGCCTCCACGTCACCGTGTCCAAACGTCGATACCTGGGCAATGTTGGTCTGTTTGTCCGGATCACCGCCCGCCGTGCGCACGTGAGGTTGCACAATCGGCGCATTATCTTTCATTGCCTCATCAACGTCGGTGACATGAGGCAGCTTCTTGTATGACACTTTAATAAGCTTCAACGCTTTGCGCGCCGTGACCTCGTCGATGGCCGCCACTGCCGCCACCGCATGACCGTCGTACAAGGCACGATCACGCGCCATGCAGTTCTCCAGCACATCGTATGAAGCCCGATTGCCATTGGTCAGATCCGGCAGGTCCGCCGCGGTTAATACCGCCTTTACGCCCGCGAGTTTTTCCGCCTTGGCAGTATCAATACTCTTAATTTTCGCATGCGCATGCGGCGAGCGCAGAATTAAACCCACAAGCTGTCCCGGCGCGCTGGCGTCTGCCCCATAGCGGGCTCGTCCGGTCACCTTATCCACGCCGTCCGGGCGAATCGGTCGGGTGCCTATCAGGCTGAATTCCTGATCTGTGTAGCTGGTATCAGAAGTCATTGTTTGACTACTCCTTTACTATTTGATTCGTCTGCATTCGTCTTGAGGTTATGCTCGCTTACGCTTCTTGCCGCTGCGCTTGGCTTCGCGGGCCAGGTCTTTGGCCGCCGCATTCACCGCACGAACGATCTTGTCATACCCCGTACAGCGACAAAGATTACCCGCCAGCGCATAACGGATTTCTTCTTCATTCGGCGAGGGATTACGATCAAGCAAAGCCTTGGCCGCCACGAGAAAACCCGGTGTACAGATGCCGCATTGCAGGGCCGCATTTTCAATAAATTGACGTTGCAGGGGATGGAGTTCATCGCCTCTTGCCATGCCCTCGACTGTGGTGACTTCGCGCCCCTCCACTTCTGCGCCAAGCACGAGACACGAACACACCAGCTGACCGTCAACCGTCACACTGCACGCGCCACAGTCACCGGTACCGCAGCCTTCTTTGGCACCGGTTAAACCCAACCGGTTACGCAGCACGTCCAACAGAGATTCGCTGCCCGGGCAAACAAATTCCACCGCATCACCATTCACAGTGGTTGAAACATGTACACCTGTCATTATTTTCCTCCCGCGCGTTCGTACGCAATTTTTGCTGCCCGTCGAGCCAGGACACCGGCTACTTCAGTTCTGAATTCTACCGTGCCACGTTTATCGTCAATGGGTGAACAAGCGGCCTCACAGGCCGCAGCCAGCTTATCCAGCGCCTTGTCATCCAACTTCGAACCGGTGAGTGCACGTGCCGCGGCAGGTACAAGCACAACCGTTGGTGCAACGGCGCCCAGGCTGACGCGCGCCTGTTTAATGACTCCCTTCGGGCCCAGGGTGAGATTAACGCCAGCGCTGCACACCGCAATATCCATCTCAGTGCGCGGGACGAAGCGTAGATAGGCATCTCCCGAACGGGATTCGCGTTTGGGCAGTTTAATGGCCTCCACAATTTCACCCTTTTTCAGCGAAGTGGAACCAGGACCGGTAACAACTTTTTCCACCGGGAGGGTGCGACGGCCTTTCGGCCCGACTATGACCGCTTTGGCGCGCGCCGCCACCATGGCTGGTACGCTATCGGCCGCTGGTGAGGCGTTACACAGATTGCCCACCATGGTGCAACGGCCCTGAATCTGGTCCGAGCCAATCAGATTGGCCGCTTCTACCACACCCGGCCAGTCTTTCAGCAGGCCTTTGTGGCGCCCCAGCGTGGCACAAGCCACACCGGCACCAATCACATAACCATTACTCGTTTTTTTGATTTCCTGGGTGGCGGGAATGCGTTTAATGTCGACAACCAGATCCGGTTCCACCATGCCGCTTTTCATACGTACCAACAGATCTGTTCCGCCGGCAAGCAGGTAAGCCTCCCCTTTTGCTTTAGCCATCAGTTTCGACGCCTCTTTCATCGTCGCAGGTGCTTCGTAATTCAAATTACCGATTCTCCTCTCTGCCCAAATCCCAAACTAGTTCCCCTTATTAGTCGTCGCTTTAGTAATCGCTGCAACAAAACCCCAGCACAGCAAAGGCGTTCTACTGATAAGATGTTGGGTACTATGCCTTGCCGGGCGTCTTTGCGGCAACAGGTTTCGCGGAGCGGTATTGCAAAATTCCCCCCAACAAATAACATGCGATGACGGCAGCAATACGTGAATGGAAATGCAAATAACACGCATTTACACGGGTACGGACAACCAGTCTCATTTCGAAGACGTGGATATCGAGT
>JBCCUW010000360.1:0-4830 GCA_039196385.1 Pseudomonadota bacterium | reverse complement strand
TTCTTTGATGAGAAGGAGGGGCGCGTGGAACCCACCGCAAACCCCTTCATCACCCAACCGGCCAAGGTGTAAACCATGTGACCGGTATGATCTGTAAACCATGTGACCGGTACAGACCAACGAATAATGGCGGAGAGGGAGGGATTCGAACCCTCGATAGGTTTTGCCTATACTCCCTTAGCAGGGGAGCGCCTTCGACCACTCGGCCACCTCTCCGTGGGGGCGCTATTGTAACTTAGATTCTTACCCGGACAAGGGACTTTTGGGGTTGTCAGCCCGCGTCCCGGGCATCTTCGCCTTCTGTGTCTTGAGCAGCGCCGTCACCCACCAGCTGGTACTTTTTCAAGTAACCGCGAAACTGATGATAGGTCAGGCCCAGGTCGTCAGCGGCTTTGCGCTGGTTGTGTTTGTTGCGTTCCAGGGCCACCTCGATCAGCGCAATTTCTTCACTTTTAACATGCGCTTTCAGATCCAGGGGGAAACTGACCTGGGCATGACTCGGTTGGTGAGCGGTCCGTTCGTTTTGTCCCCCACGATGTTCGCCCCCTTGGTTTTGTTCCGCGAGCGGGCGGTAAGGTGAGGCAAATGGATCAAAGATGATCTGGCTGACTGGCTCGTCCGGCTCGGTCCGGTACACGCAGCGCTCCACTACGTTTTTCAACTCGCGTATGTTGCCCGGCCATTGATAGTTCTGCAGGGTGTCCTGTACTTCGCTGCTGAAGCCGGCAAACAGCTCTCGCCCCAGCTCCTTGGCCATGTTGACGGCAAAATGTTCAGCCAGCAGCAGAATGTCTTCTTCCCGTTCCCGCAGTGGCGGCAGCGTGAGCACGTCGAAGGCCAGCCGATCGAGAAGATCCGCGCGGAATTTGCCCGCTTCAGCCAGTTGCGGAAGATCCTGATTCGTGGCGGCCACCAGACGGACGTCGCAGGTCAGGGTTTTGTTGCCGCCCACCCGTTCGAACTCACCGTATTCAATTACGCGCAGCAGTTTTTCCTGCACCAGCATGGAAGTGGTGGCAAGTTCGTCGAGAAACAGCGTGCCCCCGTGAGCCCGCTCAAAGCGGCCATGGTGGGTTTTGCTGGCGCCAGTGAACGCACCGGCATCATGACCGAACAGCTCACTTTCCATGATGGATTCGGCAATCGCGGCGCAGTTCATTTTAATGTACTGGCCTTCCCAGCGGTTCGAGAGAAAATGCAGACGCGAGGCAATTAGTTCTTTACCGGTGCCGCGTTCGCCGACAATCAGTACTGGCTTTTCCAGAGGAGCTACCAGCGATACCTGTTCAAGTATCCTGAGAAAGGCGGGTGACTCACCCAGCATTCGTTCGTTGTCGTGTCGCATGTGCAGTCTCAGCGCTCAATCGTGGCCTTGGAAAGGGGTTGAGCAATATGGCCAATTTGTGGTGAGAAGTACTATATGCTGAAACCGGCGGCTGATGCCAGCATAAAAATAGCTATAAATATCAGCAGCTTAGAGGAGTAAGAAAGTTGGCACGCTTTGTGGAACACAGTCTGGCAGAAGTTTACGATTCAACCTTTAACGGAGGCCAGTGCGCAGATGAGTATTTTTTCTCGCATGACAGACATCATCAATTCAAACATCAACGCTTTGCTGGACAAAGCGGAAGATCCGGAAAAGATGGTGCGACTGATAATTCAAGAAATGGAAGAAGCGCTGGTTGAGGTACGCAGCACCTCGGCGCGCGCCATTGCAGACCGCAAGGAAATTGAGCGGCGTCGGGCGTGGCAGGAAGCAGAGGCCCAGGAATGGGAGCGTAAAGCCGAAATTGCCGTGCGCAAGGGTCGCGACGACCTGGCCAAGGGCGCGCTGGTAGAAGGCAACAAAGCCCGCGAGGCAGTCACCAGTCTCACAGAAGAAATGCAGGCTGTGGAAAGTACCCTGGCGAAACTGAATGAAGATGTTGGTGCGCTGCAGGCGAAAATCAAAGATGCCAAAGCCCGCCAGAACGCCATTATCATGCGCGGCAAGGCGGCTCAGTCCCGGTTGGGTGTGCGCCGTACCTTAAGCGATCACAACATCGATGACGCCATTGCTCGCTTTGAACTGTACGAAAGCAAAATAGATGACCTGGAAGGCCAGATTGAGTCTTATGATATGGGGCAGAAGAGCTTGTCCGATGAAATTGCCGAGCTGGAGTCCGATGACGGTGTCGACGAACAGCTCAGCGAGTTGAAAGCGCGCATGCAAAAGGCCGAGGCGCCGGCTGCGCCAGTGAGTGGGGTTAACTCGGACACCAACCACTAAGCACGCTGGACTCAATTGATTAGGAAGCTATATGGACGGCATTGTCGTAGCATTTTTTGTCCCCACTGTAATATTTATGGTGATTGTGGCGCCCGCCTGGTTGTGGATGCACTACCGGCACAAACAGCGTACCGAGAGTGCGCTCTCGGAAACGGAACGCGCCGAATTGGAAACGTTAGCGCTGCAGGCGGAGCGCATGTTGGAGCGCATTGATACGTTGGAGGCGATCCTGGATGAGCAGACGCCGGACTGGCGCAAGCGCGACCGCGCCATGTAATCTCGCCCTGGGGAGCGTAAAAGCACGTACCACCAACCGACAATAAAAATATAGACAGCAACAGGCTGTAAGGAACTGAATTGAACGAACAAGGTGCACCTGACAGGCCGCACAACAACACCGACGACCCGGCACCCAGCCAGGAGATCACCGCGGCTATGGAACGCTTCGAAAAAGCGGTCCAGGATCTGGTCAGCGCAACAGCCGGGCATCTGGGCCATCGCGCCACCAGTCTCATTGACGAAACCAGCAAGCGTTTGGAATCGGAAGCACGCCTGCGCCGTGTGTCGGACGACCCGCACGCCGAGCGTCGGCATTCCCGCCGGCGCCGTCGCCACCGGTCACGACACCGCCTGGCGCGCAACGCAGAGCGCCGTAGCCGACGCTCCTCGAGATTGGTCGCTGATCCAGGCAATCGGAAAATTGCCGGGGTATGTGGCGCGGTAGCGCGCTACTTTGGTTTCGAAACCTGGGCGGTGCGCATGGGTGCGCTGACCGGTTTGATTTTTCTGCCGCAGATTGTTTTTCCGGCCTACTGGATAACGTATTTCATCATGGATAAGTCCAGCAGGCGCGAGCGGGAAGTATACGGCGAAGCCAAGTCTGATGGGCACCGGCGTCGCCGCCGCCGGCACAGGTCAAGTCGCAACGAGGAGGCTGCATCAATGGGCGAACAACGCACCCGGCATCACGCAGAACGTGAAGAAGAATTTGTCCCTAAGCGCACATTGCGCAATACCACCGCCGACCTCACTCAGGCTGAGCTGCGCCTGCGTCGCTTGGAATCGTTTGTGACCTCCGACCAATATGAGTTGCACAAGCAGCTAGCGGTGATTGAGCGGGATGGCAGCCCCCAGGGCGCAGCATAAGGAGCTTGGCATGGACGTTTTTACCATGGTGGCGATCATCGTTGTCGTCAGCGTTGGGGCGGGTGTCGTAAACAACTACCTGAAGACACAGCGTGGTAAACACAATCTGCAACATCAGCAGGATATCAACCAGGAGTTGGAGGTGTTGCGCAAGCGCGTTGAGGTGCTTGAAAAAATTGTTACCGACGACAAGTATCAGTTGAACAAAGAGCTCGACAAGCTCTAAGATCGGCGGCCGATCAGCCCCTCGTTTCCAGCGCTGGCAGCAACGGCAGTAACAAGTCGGGCCGGTCGCTGAACACACCATTCACCCCAGATTGCCACAACCGACGCGCTTTTTCCGGTCGGTTCACGGTGTACACAAAACAGGCGTATCCCGCTGCTCTTATCTCTGCTACATGTGCTTGGGTTGCCGCGCGCACTGACAGATTTACGGCACTGGCGTTCAGTGCTGTGGCGGTTTCGATCCAGTTGTCCTGCCAGCGATCAAACAAGGGTGCCACCGGCGTAGTACTGTCCAGCGCTCTGAACTGAGCCAGTTCGTCGTGATTAAATGAAGACACCAGAACGACCATGTCTTCCAGTCGTTCGAGTCGTTGGGCAACCGGCGCGGCTGTGCCGGGACCTTTGAGTTCTATATTCAGGGCCGTCGCATGTGGCAGGTCATCAGGGGAGGGCGCCTGCAGCAACTTGATCACCTCGTCCAGGGTGGGAATCGACGCACCCTCGCCAGCATCAGTCCTCTGCAGATCCTCCGCCCGTAAGTCAGCAACCGGGCCGCGTCGATTGGTGGTGCGATCCAGCGTCCGATCGTGAATGACAGCCAGCACATCCGGCCCTGCCGGATGGGCTTTCCGGTCTGGCAGGCGATAAACGTCCAGCTCCACCATCGGACAACCGAGCGCTTTGGCCCGGGCAAAACTGGGTAGCGTGTTTTCCGGGGCCAGTCCGGCAGCACCTCGGTGGCCGATGATGAGAAAGGGCACCTGGGCCAGCAGATTCTGCATTTTTTCAGCGCGCGGGTTCATGGCTTGTTAGAATAGCGGCATGAGCTATGAAGTGTTAGCGAGAAAATTGCGACCGGCGGGATTTGACGCGCTGGTCGGCCAGGACCACGTGGTGCGCGCCCTGCGGCACGCGCTCGATCATGACCGGCTGCATCACGCTTATCTGTTTACCGGCACTCGCGGAGTCGGTAAAACGACCATAGCGCGCATTGTCGCAAAGGCCTTGAACTGTGAGGAGGGCGTCAGTGCTTCACCTTGCGGGGTGTGCTCCGTCTGCGTGGAAGTCAAAGAGAACCGCTTCATCGACCTGATCGAAGTGGATGCCGCATCGCGCACCGGGGTCGACGATACCCGGGATCTGCTGGAAAACGCGCAATACCTGCCAACCCGGGGCCGCTACAAGGTGTA
>JBCCUW010000359.1:0-4837 GCA_039196385.1 Pseudomonadota bacterium | reverse complement strand
GTAACAAACTGTCAATGGGTTCCCAGATCGGGTTAACCGGATGCAGTGGCGCAAAGGTACAACGACTTTCCCAGTGACCGCGATGCAATTCGACCACATCGATGTCCTGAATCCATGCCCAATGGCTCATCATGGCCGGGTGCTCAGCATCTTCCAGCGTCGCAAACAGAATCGGCATCTGCTGGCCCGCGGTGAGGGCCTGCTGCAGCAATCGGCGCGCCACCAGCCACGGATGCGAGTCCCGATAGCTGCCTTGACCAGTGCCTTCCAACATGGACTCAATGGCTTTGTGCGTCACAATCGTGGCAATGCAATACGGATAACTTGCGCCGCTGCTCAATGCGTGCTCTCCTAGTCGGGTGCAAATGGGTATCTTCTTTCCTGCATCCACATGTTAACGCCTGATCGGCCGCCCCCGGAAGACTACTATCAAAATAACTGCAGAACGCTGCTTGAGTTTGTGCGCCACCAGTATGCAGATGTCCACCTGGGCGCGCACCAATACGTGCTGGAGCTGGCTGATGTTTACCTCAATGCCGGTGACGATGCGCAAAGACTGTTTGCCCGGCTGTTGACCCGCAAAGGTCCTCTGTTTCGCAAGGACAGCCTCCGCTATGCCGAAGTGGGTGACCTGGATGCGGCCATCGAGCAATTGCTGGCGCTGGGATTAATTGAAGTCAATCCTGCGGCACCGGCAGATGGTTTGTTGCAGTTAATGCGTAAACCCGAGTTGCTCAGCCACTGGTCCTGGCCTTCTAGTGCAAAACAGTGGCGCAAGGCAGAGTTGGTATTACATCTTCTGGGCCGCCATCCCGATACTGTGTTGCGGCAGCAGCTCAGCACGCGGATGACTACCTTGCGGATCAGTGCACGCGGGGGTTGGTATCTATTGCGTCTGCTGTATTTCGGGGAGCGCGTGCAGGACTGGTCAGCATTTGTGCTGCGCGATCTGGGTCTGGTGGAGTACGAACAGATCACTTTACGCAAACCACGCCTGGCTGACGCGGCGCACATCGAGCGCGAACTTTGGTATCGACAACTGAGTCACTTGTCGCGCCGACTCAGCGAACATCCTAATCTTGCCCCACGTCTGGCGGAAGAACTCGTCCGCGACATGACCAATCCGGGTCAGGATCGATTCCTTCACCGGCGCCGCAACAAAACCCTCCTGCGTGTCGCCCACTGGCAGGAGCAGCAGGGCGCCAGCGAAGCCGCGCTGGCAACTTATGCCAGGGTGTCTGTGCATCCGGCCAGAGAGCGAAGTGCCCGGGTACTTAAGAAACTACAGCGCGAAAATGACTGCAAGGCACTTCTCGCCGAGATCCAACAATCGCCCTGGTGCGAGGAGGAGCAGCAGTTTCTGGCGCGCTTCGGCCGACGGCGGGGCGGCTATCAACCGCCGACCACCGTTGTCGAAATCACTAAGGTTGAAGCATCGGTGGAGCAGCAGGCGCTGGATCTGTTGCTGAGCAACGGTGGCTGGGGGGTGCATGTAGAGAACAGCCTGGTTCGTACACTTACCGGCCTGCTGTATTGGGATATCATTTTCATGCCGTTGCCGGGCGCTTTCACCAATCCGTTCCAGAGCGCAACGAATGATCTTTACTTTGAAGATTTTGTCACGGCGCGACAGGCAGGAGTGGATGCACTGGAGGTGCGTTTGCAGGATGACGACTATCTGCGACACAAGTTACGCCAGACTTATGCCAATAAGGCCGGTATTGCTAATCAGCTGGTCAACTGGAATGTACTGCAGGCATTGGATCTGGAGGCGTTGCTAGCGGTGATGCCAGAGCCACACATTCGTCGGCTGACAGCTTTTCTGTTGCGCAATCTGGGTCAGCGCCGCAGTGGGTTGCCGGATCTGTTTGTGGCTTATGCCGACGGCTCGTATGAACTGGTGGAGGTGAAGGGGCCCAATGATCAACTGCAGCCCGGTCAGCGGGTCTGGTTTGAGCATCTCGCACGAATGCAGATACCCAGCCGTGTGTTGAAACTGACGCTGGCCCGAGCGTCGCCAGAGCCGTTAGCAAGTGGAGCGCACGAGCATGTTTAGCAGCACGCTCTCAGTGCGGCGTCTGGCGGAGTTCACCTGCCCCGGCGCAGATCTCTATCCTGCGCGGCGTGGTCGGGCGGTGGAACCGGATGAAGGCATTGCGATCCAGAAGCAGCTGCAACAAGCCAGAACGCTGGAGACGCCGAGTTATGCGCGTGAGGTCACGGTGCAATGCCAGCTGTCCTTGTTTGACAGCCTGACACAGGTGCCAGGGTGGCCGCAGGACGTTGCTGGCCAGGTGTCGATTCAAGGGCGCATTGATGGCCTTGTGGTTGATGCTGACGTAGTGCTTATTGAAGAGTTCAAGTGCTGTGGAGAGCTGCCTGATGCAGTACAGGCCACCGACAGGATGCAGGCACTGCTGTATGCCGGCCTGCATGCAACCGCCTCCGAATCTGATGGACCCGTCGACTATCGTATTGCGGTGGTGTACGTACAGGCAGATACCCTCGAAGAACGCGTATTCTGTGAAAAACTCGCCAGGTCCCAGGTGCAGGCGACACTGGCCTTCGTAGTGTTGTGTTATCAGGTGCGTGTCGAACGGCACCTGCAGCGCAACTTGCGGCGGATGCAGCAAAATGAAGGGTTGGGCTTTCCTTATGCCAAATTCCGCACTTCCCAGCAGGCGATTGCGCGCAGGGTTTACCAGGCGTTACAGCAGCGGCAGCGGTTGCTGCTGGAAGCGACTACGGGCAGCGGTAAAACCATGGCGGTGTTGTACCCGGCTGTGCGCTTTCAGGGGTTGATGGACCAGTTGTTTTATTTGACCAGTCGCAACGTCGGCGCACGGGCTGCACTGGCCGCAGTGCGTGATCTGCAATCGACACCGAACCACCTGACCGTGGTCGAAATTACCGCTAAAGAAAAAATCTGCCCAGTACCCGGGACACCTTGTGATGCGCAGCAGTGCTCTTATGCACGCGGTTATTACACGCGACGCGGCGCCGCAGTCAACGCGCTATTAGACGATGGCGTTGCGGATCGTGCCCGAATTACAGAAACTGCGGAAATACATCATGTTTGTCCCTTTGAACTGTCGTTGGACGCGGCTTTATGGGCTGATCTGTTCATCGCGGACTACAACTATGTGTTTGATCCCATGGTCAGGTTGCAGCGGTTTGCTGGTAATCCGCACGTGCATCTGCTGATTGACGAGGCGCACCAGCTCAGCCCCCGGGCTCGAGATATGCTGGAGGTAACCATCGAGCGGGGCGTGGTGCGCGACGCAGTTAAGTCGCCAACAGGTTTTCTCAGTAAGCGGGCTGAGTCAATTGATCGAGCACTACAGAAACTCTGCCGGCAGTTTCCGCAACCTGAACAACAGGTGCCGCCGGAGGCGTTGGCGTCACTTGAGCGCGCTGTTGTGCGTCTGTTGGATGAGGTGAGCGAGTCTGCTATTGAGTTACACGCTGCGCCAGCAGCACAAGCGCTTTGGTTTGCCTGCCTGCGCTGGCGGCGGTCTGCCAACTGGTATAGCGAAACGCACTTTGCCCACAGTCTTGAACGGGTTGGCCGTGAGATCACCTTGAGACGTCTTTGTCTTGACCCCGCACCCTATCTGGATCAGGTGCTGGGTGAACACGGCGGCAGTATCAGATTTTCCGGCACGGTGAGCCCGCTGCCACTATACCAACGGATGCATGGCTGCCTGACTGAGGGCGTTGCAGAGCGCGCGGACTCACCATTTACCGTAAAGCAGGCCAGGGTGCTCAATATAGTGGACATTCCTACCTACTACCGCCAGCGCCAGGCAGGGTTGGCCAAACTGGTTAAGATGATTTCAGACCTGCTCGTTGCCAAGCAGGGCCGATATTTGGTGGCACTGCCGTCTTACGCTTACCTGCAAGATCTACATGCGGTTCTTCAGGACGTGCTGGATACCAACGGTGTGCCCTTGCTTGCACAACAGCGACAGCAGACCAGCGAGCAACATGAAAACCTGTTGCATACGTTTGCAAACAACCCCAGCGGGGTGATGCTGGTGGTCTCCGGCGGGGTCTTCGGTGAGTCGGTGGATTTCAGCGACACATCACTGCGGGGGGTTGTACTGGTTGGGCTCGGTTTGCCCCCGCCATCGCTGGAACGTCAGTTGATTCAGCAGTATTTTGAACGTGAAGCGGGTGCTGGCTGGGGTAAGATGGTGGCTTTTATGCAACCCGCCCTGGTTAAGGACGTGCAGGCTGCGGGCCGGATGTTACGTTCGCCGCAAGATCGTGGAGTTATTTGTTTGGTTGATGCACGCTTTGCGCGTGCCGAAGTGCAGCAGTTTTTTCCGCGCCACTGGCACGTTGAGAAAATCCAGGCGGCTCAGATCTCGACCCAACTAGATTCATTTTGGCATGACAACGAATTACAGGTGAACTCCTAGCCCGGGCCATGGATAATCAACCCACCACGCGCTGAACAATGCAGAGATTTTATGACCTTTAGACGCACGAAAGTTGTGTGCACGATTGGACCGGCCACGGCAAGCTTCCCGATGTTGAAAAAACTGTATGAAGCCGGCATGGATATTGTGCGCCTGAATATGTCCCATGCTGACCATGCAGATGCGCTGAAGATCATCAACTGGATCAAAACCCTGAACCGACAGGTGCCGCACCCTGTGCCCATTCTGCTGGATACTCAGGGCCCTGAAATCCGTACCGGTGTGCTCGAACAGCCCATGGAACTGACCGACGGTGAGGTGGTCACCTTGACCGTGCGTGATGCGAATCTGGTTGAAAAGAAGTCCATCTTTGTAAACTACGATGAAATTGTTGATGTAGTTGACGTGGGCCG
>JBCCUW010000358.1:0-4853 GCA_039196385.1 Pseudomonadota bacterium | reverse complement strand
GCTTGATAAGTGTTTGGTCTAAATATCGAACAAATGTCGGAAACTGTGGTCAAAAGCGCGAGGAAATCGGTACGTTCGCGCGATCCAGTAGATTCTGGCCGGGCAGACGACGATTTTGGTGTGTGAAGTCGAACTTGACAGAGATTGAGACTGAGATCTGAAGAAAGATCTGCACATAAAGAGTGAAGACACAGAAACACAGAAACACAATTTCGCACAAAGCGTGTGCGGATAAAGAACGGACTTGGGAATAGTCATGTCTGAACAGTTAAGAGAATCGCTGTCAGCGGCGATAGACAACGAAGCGGATGCGTTTGAATTGCGGCGGGTGCTGGACGAAGCCAGCTCCGATAGTGATCTGCGTGAAGAATGGCATCGCATGCACCTGATCAGGGATATGTTGCAGGACGAGATGCAGCATTACCGACCCGGGTTGCGCGAAGCGGTCTGGCAGGGATTGCTGGCAGACGATCCAGACAGTGATACGGAACAGCAATCGCCACGTCTGGCGCTGGCTGCAGGTACACCACGTCCCCGGAGCCCCTGGCTGGGACGCTTGACTGGTGTTGCTGTTGCCGCCATTGCCGCTGTGCTGGTGCTGGTAAACGGTGGCGTATTAGAGGACGATGCCGGTGGTCTTAATGTCGCCGGTAATGAATCATATATTGTGGGTCCGGAAAACCCGGTGTCTGGCACATCGGGCGAACTGGTACCCGTCATGTATCAGCAGGCCACGGCAGCAGATCTGCATCGCCAATACGGTTTTATGCTGCGGCATATTCAGCACCGTGGCATGAATCAGAACGGACTGGCTTCGTTTGCTAAAATGGCAACGTTTAGTCCATCCGGACAACCTGTCACCCGTGATGAGGAAACTCCCGAACAGCAATGACGGCCACACAGCGCGCAACAGCAGACTGGATGATGCGTAAAAACCTCTTAGCCGGGCTGATAATCGCAATGCTCTGGGGAATTCTCGGGGTGACCGTTCCACTCAGAGCAATCGCTGCTGAGCAGACGTCGCAGGCGGCGCATGATCTGCTTGCGCAGATGGATGATGCATTCGTACGCCTCAGCTACGATGGTGTATTCAGCTACTTTTCCGGCAACGACCTTGCCACGCTGCGGGTCGTTCACAAGGTTGTCGACGGGGTCCAACGCGAGCGTCTTGTGCACCTCAACGGCGCGCCTCGAGAGATCATTCGGCAAGGTGAGGATGTGTCATGCCTGGTGATGCCGGGTGATGACCTGCTGGCGCTGGCCGACAGCATTCCGGCAGGACCTTTCGCACGGGCCTTTGTGCGTCAGTTTGAACGCTTGTCCACCTCCTATCTCGTAGATCACTATGGTGAGGGCCGCGTTGCCGGTCGACCGGCAATCAGAATCGGGGTCAGTCCGCTGGATCAGCACCGCTATGGCTACCGGCTCTGGTTAGACAAGGCGACTTCGTTGTTACTGCGCTCTGAACTGGTGGATGCGGACGGCAACAAGTTGGAGATCTTTCAGTTTACGCAGTTGCAACTGGGTGATGCAGTGACCGTAGCGGATTTGGAGCCCCAGGAGGTGAGCGGGTCTACGGTGAGCCATATGCGTCTGGAAACCGGTGCTGCTGACCTGTCTGCAGCCGCTTCCGAGCCCGCTTCCCAAGCTGCAGCCTGGGAAACCACCTGGCTGCCAAACGGCTTTGAAATGGCCACAGCCGATATCCGCCGCAAACCCGCCCATGCTGTCACCAACCTGGTGTATTCAGACGGCCTGGCAGCGTTTTCTATTTTCATTGAACCCATGCCTGAGACGGGCGCCGCCAGTATGGTGTCGCAGAATGGTGCAACGGTTGCGCTGACACACCGGGTTGGTGGCCAAGAGGGTTATCACCTGGTGACGCTGGTTGGCGAAATTCCTGTTGCAACGGCCCATGAGATTATTAAGTCAGTTAAGCAAAAAAGCTTATAACTTTCTGATATTTAATAAGTTTTATGAATAATTTTGTACGTGGTGAAGACGCGACCCCGAGGACGCACTCCACGCTGTCCACTTTTCGGCTGGAGAATGTTCAGCTGGACAATGTTCAGCTGGACACTGTGCGGCTGGACAATGTGCGACTGGACAGTGCGCGGCTGGAACGGGGCGCGTTAGCCCGCGCCTGCACGCAGTGCCCAGGCGCGTCCGTTTGCCAGGCGCTCGCAGCTGACGAGCGGGTGCTACCTGAGAGATTCAGTCTGGATCGCGGTGGCTTGCTGGGATCAGTTTGCTTGGTTTTTGGCGTACCACTGGCGGGCCTGCTTTTCAGTGCTTGGCTGGCTGAGGGTGTGGCGGCTGATCCGCTACTTCAATTTTTATTTATTCTGGCCATACTGTCTGGCGTATGCGCCGTTATCAGCACACAGGGGAGCCGCATCGTTGCCTTGCTTAATCTGGTGGAGCAATCGTCTACCGGGTACGCAGAGGCGCAACATCACTTAGGAAAACTAAAATGAATATGGTTGTAGCACAAAAATCCCTGCAAACTGCGTTGCAAATACTGCTCCTCGCAGCGGTTGCCCTGGTGGGCTCGGCCCAGGCCCGAGACTTACCCGATTTCACAGAAATGGTAGAGGTTAATGCTCCGGCGGTCGTGAACATCAGCACAGTGGCCGAACCCAGCCCGAACCGTCCGCAACGCAATGGGCGCCCCAATGCGGACCCGTTGGAAGAATTTTTCCGGCGCTTTGGTCAACCGGGTGCGCCGCGCGGTGAGCCTGCACCGGCGCGCTCCTTGGGTAGTGGTTTTATCATCAGCAAAGACGGCTACATTCTGACCAATCACCATGTGGTGGATGGCGCCAGCGAGATCGTCGTCCGCCTCAGCGACCGCCGCGAACTGGTGGCCGAACTGGTGGGCAGCGACAGTCGTGCGGACCTTGCGGTGCTCAAAGTGGATACGGACATTGTTCTCCCTACAGTCAGAATTGGTGATTCTGAAGCGCTTGCCGTGGGGGAGTGGGTGTTGGCAATTGGCTCACCATTTGGATTCGACCACTCAGTGACTGCGGGTATTGTCAGTGCCAAAGGGCGCAGCCTGCCCACCGCGCGAAACGAAAACTACGTACCGTTCATTCAGACGGACGTGGCGATTAATCCGGGTAACTCTGGCGGCCCGTTGTTTAATCTCGATGGCGAAGTGGTCGGCATCAACGCGCAGATTTTCTCAAACTCTGGTGGCTTTATGGGCGTATCGTTTGCCATCCCGATTGATGTTGCGATGGAAGTTGCTGATCAATTGCGCGATTCCGGCAAGGTTTCCCGGGGCTGGCTGGGGGTCATGATCCAGGAAGTCAATCGCGATCTGGCTGAGGGTTTTGGCCTGGATCGCCCTCACGGCGCGCTTATTTCTAAAGTCCTCGAAGATACGCCAGCGGAAGCCGGTGGTCTGCGCGAAGGGGACATCATCACCAAGTTTAATGGCCGTTCCATCGAGCGATCTTCTGAATTGCCTTACAACGTGGGGCGCGTTCGGGCGGGCGAAAACGCCCGTATTGAACTGGTGCGTGACGGTAAAAAAATGACCCTGAACCTGAAGGTTGGTGAATTGGCTGCCGTAGATGAAGCTGTGGGTACCGGTTCGTTTGGAACCTCAGACGATACCCGCCTGGGACTGGTTGTCCGTGATTTGAGTGAAGAGGAATTGGATCGGCTGGACATCACCGCCGGTGTGCGCGTTGTAGAGGCTGGTGGCGAAGCCCGCGAAGCCGGTATTCGTACCGGCGACATTGTTACCCGGGTTAATCACAAGAGCGTTGAGGACAGCAAGACGTTTGCCGAAATATCGGAAGATCTGAGCCCGGGCCGCACTGTTCCTGTGCTCGTGTTGCGGGATGGCCGTCAGGTGTTTCTTGCGCTGAAGGTTCCGGAGTAGGCTGAACCGGTCAACAGGCCGCGTGGATTGCAGGTCTGGGGATGTGCCACAGGCACTACTCAGGTCTGCAGGGATAAGCTAAACTCGCGCGCCTCGTTTACTGTATTACGGTCATTCCTGTGCCGGACATCGCGTATATTCGCAACTTTTCCATCATCGCTCATATCGACCACGGCAAGTCGACCCTTGCAGACCGCTTTATTCAAATGTGTGGTGGATTGTCAGAACGGGAAATGGCTGAGCAGGTTCTCGATTCGATGGATCTGGAGAGGGAACGTGGTATTACCATCAAAGCTCAGAGCGTTACGCTGCACTATCAGCACAGTAACGGGCATCGCTATCAGTTGAATTTTATTGACACACCGGGGCACGTGGACTTCAGCTATGAGGTCTCCCGCTCGCTGTCAGCCTGTGAAGGCGCCCTGCTGGTTGTGGACGCAGCACAAGGGGTTGAAGCGCAATCGGTGGCCAATTGTTACACCGCCATAGAGCAGGGTCTGGAGGTTCTGCCGGTGTTAAACAAAATAGATCTGCCTCAGGCCGAACCGGAACGGGTTGCCGCTGAAATTGAGGAGATTATTGGTCTGGATGTCAGCGACGTGCAGACGGTCAGCGCTAAGACCGGCGTGGGTGTTGAGGCCCTGCTGGAATATCTTGTTGACGCCATCCCGGCGCCAGAAGGTGATCCTGAAGCTGATCTGCAGGCCCTGATCATTGATTCGTGGTTCGACAACTATCTTGGCGTGGTTTCTCTTGTCAGAGTCGTGCAGGGCGCGCTCCGCAAAGGAGACAAGATTATCGTCAAATCCACGGGCAAAGCCCACGTGGTGGATGAGGTTGGCCGCTTTACGCCGAAACGCGAAGCTGATGAGGCGCTCAGCGCCGGTGAGGTAGGCTGACCAACTTCAAGACCATCCGCCGCTCGATCAACAAGATGCAGAGCATCGAGCGTATGCTC
>JBCCUW010000357.1:0-4856 GCA_039196385.1 Pseudomonadota bacterium | reverse complement strand
GGGCTGCGGAACTCGTTCCATTCCGTCAACAGTAACAGGCCATCAGCGCCGGGCAGGGTGTCCGTACGGACGTCATGTACGCTCAGGCCGTCCCGACCGGCGTACAGGTGGCGCGCTTCCTCATTAGCTTCCGGGTCATAAGCACGCACCGTGGCCCCGTGTTCGAGCAGCAGTTCAATGACAGTGCGGCTGGGCGCTTCGCGCATATCATTGGTATTGGGTTTGAATGACAGTCCCCACAGGGCAAAGGTGCGCCCGCTGACAGCGCCGTCAAAATGCGCCATCAGCTTATCAAACAGCACCCGCTTCTGTTGCGCATTCACAGCCTCCACGCTGTGCATGATCTGTGCGTTGTAAGCGACTTCGCCGGCTGCGTGAATCATGGCCCTGACATCTTTAGGAAAACAGGAGCCGCCATAACCCGTGCCGGGGTAAATGAAGTGGTAGCCGATCCGAGCGTCCAGGCCGATGCCATGGCGGACCGCTTCAATATCCGCCCCCAGACGATCAGCGAGGTTGGCTAACTCGTTCATCAGACTGATGCGTGTTGCAAGCATGACATTGGCGGCATATTTGGTGAGTTCTGCCGATCGCACATCCATATGTACCACTTTGTCATGGTTGCGATTAAAGGGCGCATAAAGCCGTTCCATCACCTGTGCACCCTGACCGCCTGAGGAGCCGATAATGATTCGATCTGGTTTCATGAAGTCGGCAACCGCTGCACCTTCCTTCAGGAACTCAGGGTTGCTGACCACGTGAAAGGGGACGTCGATTTGGCGTTGCGTCAAGGCCTGAGTGATGGTGTCGGCAACTTTGTCAGCGGTGCCTACGGGCACCGTAGACTTGTCAACGATGATCTTTTCCTGTTGCATGTGAGTGCCGATACTTCGCGCTACGCTGAGCACATGCTGCAGATCAGCGGAACCGTCTTCATCCGCCGGGGTACCAACGCAGATGAACAGAACGTCACCGTGTTCAATGCCACTCTGCAGATCAGCACTGAAGCGCAGTTGCCCCCTGGCCAGGCCACTGGTCACCATGTTCTGCAGGCCCGGCTCAAATATGGGAACTTTGCCAGCCTGCAGGCGAGCAACTTTGTCAGCATCAATATCGATGCACAGCACATCGTTACCCATTTCCGCAAAACAGGCACCCGACACCAGACCAACATAGCCTGTGCCAAAAACAGATAGTTTCATGGTCTTATACCACTGCTTCAATCAGATTCGGACCCGGGTTGGCCAGCGCTTCGGCCAACGCCGTATTCAATTCGTCTGCTGTCACCGCACGGGTGGCTGTGACACCCATGCCCTGGGCCATGGCAACCCAGTCCAGATCGGGGCGGTTGAGTTCCATCATATCCATGGCTTTACGGCCCGGATTAGTGGCCCCAACACGCATAAATTCCACCTGCAGAATAGCGTACTTGCGGTTGGAAAAAATGATCGTCGTGACATCCAGCTCTTCGCGTGCCTGGGTCCACAATGCCTGCACCGTATACATGCCGCTGCCATCCGCCTGCAGACTGACCACCTGTCTGTCCGGGCAGGCAATGGCCGCGCCGGTCGCGGCAGGCAAACCCATGCCGATGGCACCGCCGGTCAGGTCCAGCCAGCTGTGCGGGGGTGCGGTGCGCGTGTATTCGGGCATGGCGAAACCCGCGGTAGCGGCCTCGTTCACGACAATGGCGTGCTCCGGTAGCAGTGCAGCGACACTTTGGGCAATGCTCTCTGGTGTCAACGCTCCGGTTGGCAATGCAGGGCGCTCCAGTTGCACCAGCGGGGCTGAGGTTGTGGATGCACCCACTGCATCGCATAGCTGCGCAAGCGCGTCCAACGTGGCGTCACCAGCCTCACTGAATACGTGGGCCTGAGCGTGTGCCGGAGTCAGCTCACTGGCTTTACCGGGATAAGCAAAAAAGCTCACCGGGGCTTTGGTGTCCACCAGAATGATGTGCCGGAATGGCTGCAGCACCGCTTCTGCCTGTTCGGCAAAATAGGGGAGTCGAGGAATATCGAAGCGTCCGGCGCCACGCTCAATGCGGCTGATGAACGTATCCCCCATGACCTGTGCGCCGGTTTTGGCAGCAATCTGACCCAGCAATGCAAGACCTTCAGCGCTGACTGCAGCGCCATTGCACAACAACAAACACGGCTCGGCCGGATCAGCCGCCAGCAGAATCTCTGTCACGGCCTGAATGCGTTCAGGCGTTACCACAGGTGCCGTTGCCGGTGGCAGAGGATGGGCTGCGCCCTGAGCATGGTCCCACGCAGTATCAGCGGGCAGGATCAGGGTAGCGATCTGCCCGGCGCCAGCCAATGCAGCCTGTACTGCCGCCGCTCCGTCCGCAGCCACTGCTGCAGCTGTCTGTGACATATGAATCCAGCCTGAAACCGGTTCAGCAAACCCGGCAATGTTGGACGTTAGAGGTGCGTCCAGAGCACGATGATAAGTCGCGTGTTCACCCACCACATTAACGATGGGACTGTTGGCGCGTCTGGCGTTGTGGAGGTTGGCCAGACCGTTGGCCAGCCCGGGCCCGAGATGCAGCAGCGTGCAGGCGGGTTTGCCGGCCATGCGCGCGTAGCCGTCTGCAGCGCCGGTAACGACACCTTCAAATAAGCCCAGTACAGCGCGCATCCCGTCTTGCTGGTCCAGAGCGGCGAGGAAGTGCATTTCACTGGTGCCGGGATTGGTAAAGCAGACATCTACGCCGCAATTCACCAGTGTCTGTAGTAATGTTTGTGCGCCGTTGGGTGGCTGGCTCTGGCTGTCCGTTGTCATGGATTCTCCTTAGTGCAGGTCCGCAATTCTACACGAAGCGAGCCCGCAAGCAGGCGTTGCAGGCTGGGCAGATCTTCCATAGGCTGCGCTCTTACAACTCACCTAAGGCAGTATCATGGCTTATGACTATGACCTTTACGTTATCGGTGCGGGTTCGGGGGGAGTGCGCGCCAGCCGCATTTCCGCGGGGTACGGTGCCCGTGTTGCGGTAGCAGAATCCACCTATCTGGGCGGTACCTGCGTCAACGTGGGGTGTGTACCTAAGAAATTGTTTGTTTACGGCTCTCACTTCCATGAGGACTTCGAGGACGCAACCGCTTATGGCTGGGATGTGCAGGCAGAGGGTTTTGACTGGCCGACATTGCGGGATAACAAAACCCGAGAGATAGAGCGCTTAAATGGCATTTATGCCAATCTGCTCAGCAGCGCCGGGGTAGATCTGCATGAGGGGCACGCCAAGTTAGTGGACCCGCATACCATCAGTATCAATGGACAAACGTATACCGCCAAGAACATTCTGATCGCGACCGGTGGTTGGCCGTCTGTGCCGGAGTTTCCCGGGCGCGAACACGTGATCACCTCTAACGAAGCTTTTTACCTGCCCGACTTCCCCGAACGTGTGGTAGTGGTTGGTGGCGGTTATATTGCGGTGGAGTTTGCCGGCATCTTTGCCGGCCTGGGGGCAGACACCACCCTGATGTACCGTGGTCCCCTGTTCCTTCGGGGGTTTGATGACTCGGTGCGGGAGTTTGTTGCGGAAGAGCTGCCGAAGAAGGGGGTGAAGTTACAGTTCGACACCCAAGTGGAGCGCATCGAGCTGAATGGTGACGAACGTCAGTTGCACCTGGCGGGCGGTGAAACGGTCAGTGCCGATCTGGTGCTCTACGCGACCGGCCGTAAGCCGAATACGCACAATCTGGGTTTGGCAGCGGCTGGGGTCACACTGGGTGCGGGTGGCGAAATCCCGGTCGACGAGGACTACCGTACCAATGTGGAACACATCTACGCCATCGGTGACGTCACTGATCGCATTCAGCTGACGCCGGTTGCGATTGAAGAGGGGATGTGTATTGCTAATAACCTGTTTACCGACGGGCCTGCCAAACGCTTGAATTACAACAATATTGCAACGGCCGTTTTTTGTCAGCCGAACATCGGCACCGTGGGGTTGACCGAAGCCCAGGCGGCGGCCCAGCACGGCGGCGATCTGGCTATCTACGAATCCTCATACAAGCCCATGAAACATACCCTGAGCGGGCGGGATGAGCGCAGTTTCATGAAAATGATCGTGCAAAAAAGCACCGATATAGTGCTGGGTATCCATATGGTGGGTCCGGATGCGGGTGAAATCATGCAGGGCATGGCGGTGGCATTGGTAGCCGGCGCCACTAAGCAACAGTTTGATGCAACCGTGGGTATTCATCCCACCGCGGCAGAAGAACTGGTGACACTGCGCGAAGTCACGCGGCAGGCCTGACCTGTGCGCGCCACAACCTGCCTGGTTCGCTTGGTCGCACTCACGGCCTTGCTCCTGAGTCCGCTGAGTTACAGTCAGAACGTGATTCTGTTTGTCGGTGATGGCATGGGGATCAGCACCGTCACCGCTGCGCGCATTTTCGCGGGCCAGCAGCAGGGTGCTACCGGTGAGGAGCATAGTTTGTCTTTTGAGCGCTTTGCCAACGTTGCTCTGATCAAGACGTACAATACGGATGCTCAGGTACCCGACAGTGCGGGTACTATTACCGCCATTCTCAGTGGTCAGAAAACCCGTATGGGTGTGCTGGGTGTCAACAGTAATGTGCCACGCGGTAACTGCTCGGCAGCGCTGCAGAATGAACTGCCGAGTGTGTTGGAGCTGGCTGAAGAGAGCGGCCGCGCTACCGGGGTTGTGACAACCACCCGGATCACCCATGCCACACCGGCTGGCACTTACGCGCATACTGCTGATAGAAACTGGGAAGACAATGCGGCGTTGCCCGACACGGCGCAGGCAGCCGGATGCAAAGACATCGCCCGGCAACTGATCGAATTTGCGCATGGTGACGGTATTGATGTTCTGCTCGGTGGCG
>JBCCUW010000356.1:0-4877 GCA_039196385.1 Pseudomonadota bacterium | reverse complement strand
CATAATCTGGCGGCTGTAGCGCAGCAGCTGTGTATCATCCATCAGCTTGTCTCTTGCTCTCTTTGCGCTCTTTGTTCTCTGTGCTCTTTTTTTGCCCCTGCGCTTCCGCCCTATTTGCAGATGGTGGCCGGCTCGCTGCGGTTACCCGCTCTATGCCTGCCAGATCTTGATGACTGTGGATATCTTGCCAACCCGACGTGTTGAGTTGCGCCGCCACCACGGCGGCTTGATCGTAGCCGTGTTCCAGTAACAGGCCACCATGGTCCGCCAGATAGGCAGGCGCGTTCTGGATGATATGTGAAAGCGCGCACATGCCCTGTGGCCCAGCGAGCAGCGCCAGGTCAGGTTCGTAGCGCAGGCTTGGCAGATGAGGATCGTTATCTGCAATGTAAGGCGGATTGCTGATGATCAGATCCCACTTACCTTCTACCGCGGTAAACCAGTTGGATTGGCGCAGCTCGATCTGTACGCCATTCGCGACTGCATTAGTTTGTGCAACCTGTAGCGCAGCATCACTGCAATCCACCGCGGTGAGGTGCAGATCCGGCCGGCTGTGAGTCAGGGCCACGGCAATGGCGCCGCTGCCGGTACCCAGTTCCAGAACCCGGGCCCGGGGTGGCGCGGTGGCGATTGCCAACTCCACCAGCAGTTCAGTTTCTGGTCTGGGAATTAACACCGCCGGGGAAACCTTAAAAGGCAGCCCCCAGAATTCCTGGGTACCCAAAATATACGCGATGGGTTCGCCGGCGCGCCGCACGGCCAGCAACTGGTTCAACTGTTCCTGTTCGGTACTGCTCAACTGGCGTTCAGGATGGGTCAGTAGTTGTGCCCGGGTCACACCCAATAGATGGTTCAGCAGCAGTTCCAGATCAAGTCGCGGCAGGTCGTCGGTGGCCTGCAGCCATTGACCGACGCTTGTCACGCGTCGCTCCCCAGCTCTTTGAGCTGATCCGCGTGATGCTCCTGGATCAGCGGCTGTACAACTGCGTCAAGGTCACCTTCGATGACCTCATCCAGTTTGTATAGCGTCAGATTAATCCGATGGTCGGTCACTCTGCCCTGAGGGAAATTGTAGGTGCGAATGCGCTCAGAGCGATCCCCAGAGCCGACCAGCTGGCGGCGATTTTCGGCCTGCTCAGTTTCCTGCGCGGTACGTGCGGCATCCAGCAGCTTTGCCTGCAGCAATGACATGGCGCGGGCGCGGTTTTTGTGCTGTGACCGCTCGTCCTGGCATTCCACCACGGTGCCTGTAGGCAGGTGGGTCAGCCGGATGGCGGAATCGGTTTTGTTGACATGCTGCCCGCCGGCGCCCGAGGCGCGGAAGGTGTCTTCACGAATGTCCTTTTTGTCGATATCGATAGAATCGATTTCATCCACTTCGGGCATGATGGCAACGGTACAGGCGGAGGTATGCACCCGGCCCTGGGATTCAGTTTCCGGCACCCTTTGTACACGATGTGCGCCGGACTCGAACTTCAGCTGACTGTAAACATCTTTGCCTTCTATCCTGGTGATTACTTCCTTGTAGCCACCATGTTCACCGCTGCGCTCGTTAAGTATTTCTACCCGCCAGCCTTTCTGCTCTGCAAATTTGCTGTACATGCGGAACAGGTCGCCGGAAAAAATGGCCGCTTCGTCACCGCCAGTGCCGGCCCGAATCTCCAGAAACACGTTAGAGTGATCATTAGGGTCTTTGGGCAGCAGTAGCGTCTGCAACTGGCCGCTTAATGCCTCCAGCCGCGTTGTAGATTGCTCAATGTCTTCCTGTGCCAGTGCCCGCATATCTTCATCGTCAGCCGATTCGGTCAGCAGCGTCTGGCTGTCCTCAAGTTCCTGGGTCAGCTTTTCCACGTCGCGGTAGCACAAGACCACGGGTTCGAGCTCGGCGAACTCCTTGGACAGCGCGGTAAATTTGTTGCGGTCTGCCATGATGTCGGGATCGGACAGCAGTGCAGAGACTTCTTCGAAACGATCGTTCAATCCCGCCAGTTTGGCGACCATGGATGCAGATAGAGGCATGGGTTAGTTGTCTTTTTCGTTGGTGTCGGCGGTGTGTTCGTCAGCCACACCGTCCAGCTGATAAAGCGATTTTAACGCGTCCAGCACTTCAGTTCTGCCATCTGCGCTGGCTTCACGCAGAGCGACGGTCGGCGTGTGGATCAGCTTGTTTGTCAGGTTGTTGCCGAAGCGCCGCAACACCGCTTCAGGATCGCCCCCGCGCTCCAGGTCTTTCATTGCTTTGCGCAGTTCTTCTGCCTGGATGTTCTGCGCCTGATGGCGGAACTCGCGCAGAATGGCTTTGTCCTGATTTACTCTGCGTTCACGCAGATAAAGCTTGGAACCCGCCTGCACGTACTGCTCTGCTTGTTCCGCCGCTTCGCGTCGTTGTTGGATGTTGTCTTCGATTATCTGGGTGAGATCGTCGATGGAATAAAGATAAACGTCCGGTAGTTCCGCCACCTCAGCTTCGATATCCCGGGGTACCGCAATATCGACCATGAATATTGGCTTGCGGCGGCGTTGTTTAATCGCGGCTTCCACTGCACCCTTGCCGACCACCGGGAGTGAGCTGCCGGTAGAGGCGATGACAATATCGAAATTCGCCAGGTGGGCGGCTACATCGGTCAGCTGCAGCGCCTGGGCGTTGTATTGGCTGGCCAGGGTTTCCGCGTTGGCCAGGGTGCGGTTGGCGATGGCCATGTTGGCGACGCCGTGGCTTTGCAGATGGTCAGCGACCAGGCTGATGGTTTCGCCCGCACCGAGCAGCAGCGCAGATTTGGTGCTGATATCTTCGAAAATCTGCTGCGCCAACTGCACGCTGGCATAAGCCACGGAGATCGGATTGCGCCCGACCTCGGTGTGCGTGCGCACTTCTTTAGCGGTGCGCAGAGAAATCTGCGACAGCAGGTTCAGCTCTGGTCCCAGTGTTCCTGTGGCCCGGGCAAGCTCGTAAGCAGACTTCACCTGGCCCAGAATTTGCGGTTCTCCCAGCACCTGGGAGTCGAGCCCGGAAGCAACCCGCATCAGGTGTCTGGCAGCGTCGACATCCCAGTGTTGGTAGGTGGCGCCCGCAAGTTCGCTGGTGGACACAGGCCGGTTGGTGCTCAGCCAGTGCGATAAATCTGGCTCAGCCTGGGGATGTACGGCGCAGTACAGTTCCGTTCGATTACAGGTGGAAATGATTGCTGCTTCGGCGACCCCGGCAACATCATGAGTAACCTGCTGTAACGCGTCGCGCAGCGAGTCTTCCGGAAAGGCAATACGTTCCCGCAGCTCGATTGAAGCCGTGCGATAGTTCAGTCCGTATGCCAATATGCTCATGATGAGTAAATATACCTCTGTGCACCCAATAATAGCAGATTGGCCCTGTCTGGATCGAACTAAGTCCTTATTTTGCATAGCTATTTTGTTGCTGTCCGGCTGCGTTTCGCAGCCGCGCCCACCGCTTTTGGAGGATCTGGAGTTTGCAGTGAGTGGCAAACTGGCGGTGCGCAGCGGGTCACAGGGCCAGAGCATGCGTTTCGACTGGCGCCAGTATGCAGATGGTTATGTAATTGCCGTATGGGGCCCGCTGGGTCAGGGGCGGACACTGCTGACGGGTAACCAGGCGCATATGACCGTGACGCGTGGCGCCCAGGTACTGGCGGCAGGGCCGCAGGCGCGGGTGATGCAGCAACAGCTGGGCTGGAGTCTGCCGGTGATGGTCCTGGGCAGCTGGATCCGCGGGCAGCCACACCCCGGCCTGGCGGTTATGGATCTGCTGACCAGCGACGCCGGTGATGTTGAAGCGCTGCAGCAGGCCGGCTGGTTTGTGCGTTTCAGTCAGTTTGTTGATCACTCGACCGCACGTGCGCCGGGTAGAATTGTGGCGACACGGGATGACCGCAAAATCACCGTTTTGGTGCGTTCGTTTGCGACGCGTTGAAGCCCTGAAGAGTGGGTCTGATAACCAACTGATTTTACAGAAAGATGTGACGTAATTACGCGCTGCCGGGTTTGACACAGGTGTGTGGGATACGGACAATAGCGCGCCTAAAAATTGGGGTGTCGCCAAGCGGTAAGGCCCCGGGTTTTGATCCCGGTATGCGCAGGTTCGAATCCTGCCACCCCAGCCATATTGTGGTAGCCCGTCAAAATACAAGAAACTCAAATACAAGAATTTCTAAACAAGAAACTTAGCTGATCGAGACTTAGGGGAAGGTACCTTGGCGAATTTGATGCTGTTTTCCGGCTGCGCAAATCCGATGTTGGCTCAGCGTGTGGCAGATGAGCTGCGCTTGAAGTTGGGTCGTGCGGATGTGGGCCGATTCAGTGATGGTGAAGTGAATGTTGAAATTCACGAGAACGTGCGCGGCCAGGATGTCTTTGTGCTGCAATCCACGTGTGCCCCCACCAATGATAGTGTGATGGAGCTGTTGATTATGGCGGACGCTATCAAACGCGCCTCCGCGGCGCGGATTACCGCAGTGATCCCTTATTACGGGTACGCCCGGCAGGATCGACGGCCACGTTCGGCGCGGGTGCCGATCAGCGCCAAGGTTGTGGCGGATATGATCAGCAAGGTTGGGGTGGATCGCATCCTCACGGTAGATCTGCACGCAGATCAGATTCAGGGCTTTTTCAACATTGCGGTGGATAACGTGTATGGTTCGCCTGTGTTGGTGGATCACATCCACACCAAAAACTATGAAAACCCGGTGGTTGTTTCACCGGATGTGGGTGGTGTTGTGCGTGCGCGCGCCATTGCTAAACAGATTGATGACTTGGATCTGGCCATTATTGATAAGCGCCGTCCCCAGGCCAACGTGACGAAGGTGATGAACGTGATTGGCGATGTGGCGGGCAAAACAAGCATCCTGGAGGACGACAACGTCGAT
>JBCCUW010000355.1:0-4882 GCA_039196385.1 Pseudomonadota bacterium | reverse complement strand
GTTTGGAGGCGGCTTATTATGCACGCGTCCTTAGCATACGTCTTGCAGTGCTGCAGGCCCGACCGATGAGATCATGGGAAGAATACGGCGAGAGACACGAGAGACACGAAAGACACGAAAGACGCAAGAGAGAGATCAAAAAGATGGTTGGGATGAGATAACGATGGCGGTGAATAAACAGGGGCTACTTGCAGGTAAGACTGCACTGGTTACGGGCGCCAGTCGTGGCATTGGTGAAGCCATCGCCAAACGTTTTGCCATGGAGGGTGCAAACGTGGTGGTGTCGGCACGGACCGTGGAAGATGACGGCCACTATTTGCCCGGTACAATCCGTCGCACGGTGGCGGATATTGAAGCCGCTGGCGGTAATGCGATTGCCGTGCGCGCTGATCTGTTTCAAGCTGAAGATCGATCCGCTCTGGTTGCCCAGGCGCAAGAAGCTTACGGGTCGGTAGATATTCTTGTTAACAACGCAGCCATTACCTACTTTATCCCGGTCAGTGAGTTCCCGGAGCGGCGCTTTCGACTGATGATGGATGTGCAAGTGTGGGCCCCGTTTGAACTGTCGCAGCTGGTGTTACCGGGAATGCGGGAGCGTGGTGCGGGCTGGATCCTGAACATTTCCTCGCATGCGGCGATCCATCCTGATAAAACCCAGGCAGGCCGTGGTGGTACTGTGTATGGCATGTGCAAAGCGGCCTTGGAACGTTTTACCACGGGACTGGCCCAGGAACTGTATGATGAGAATATTGGCGTCAACGTGATCTCTCCGGGCCTTGTTGCCACGCCGGGTGTAATGCACCATAAACTGATCAACGACAGTAATCGGGATACAGTGACCCCTATCGAGCACATGGCGGAGGCGTGTTTGCGGCTTTGTCATGGTGACGCGCGTGAGATTACCGGACGTATCGCGTACGCCAATGACATTATGGAAGAATTTTCGCTGGAGGCAGCGACACTGATTTAGTCAGCGCGCCATTTTTCAGCGTGGTTTAGCGTGCAGCAGTAGTCGGGTCAGCGGATTGGCATGGCGGTTTTTTTGACGACGGTGCGCAGCGCGAAGCTTGAATGTACCCGGGCAACGCCGGGTAAGCGGGTGAGATGCTGGCTGTGCAGTCGCTCGTAGTCCCGGGCATCGTTAACAATAACCCGCAGGAGGTAGTCCGAGTCGCCGCTCATCAGGTAACACTCCATCACTTCGGGTATCAGCGCCACCTGCGCCTCAAAGTCCGCCAGATCGTCCTGGCCCTGGCTGTGCAGGGTGATCCGCACAAACACGTTGTCCGGATATCCCGCCATGGCCTGGTCAACCAGACCAACATAGCCGCGCAGCATGCCGCTGTCTTCAAGCCGTTTAACCCGTCGCAAACAAGCCGACTCAGAGAGATTGACCTGCTCTGCCAACCAGCTGTTGCTCAGCCTGCCATCAAGCTGCAGCAGGTGCAGTATTTCATGATCAATTTTGTCCATGCTGGCCGTCCCATTGAAGGCGGGTGCAGTTTAGCGGTGCCTGTCCTGATGCGATAGCAGTTGTTTCGGCGGGGTGTTCGTGGGAGGCTCACGCCAACGAATGGACAAACCTCAGCAGGCACTCATGACAGGCAAAAAAGCAGTGGGCACATCCCCAGACGTTCTGCACAACCAGTTTCCACCGGGTTCGCTTGAAGCGAAAGACCTGCAACATCTGCTCCACCCGACCACAAATCTGAAATTGCATGAACAGACCGGCCCCGCGGTACACGCACGTGCGGAGGGTGTGTATCTGTGGGACAACCAGGGCAATCAGTACATCGAAGGCATGGCCGGTTTGTGGTGTACCGCCCTGGGTTACGGCAACGCGGAACTCGCTGCGGTGGCTCAGGAACAGATGCAGGTGTTGAGTTACTCCCAGTTGTTTGGCGGCAAAACCAACGAATCCTCCATTCTTCTTGCGGAGAAACTCAAGGCCATGGCGCCCTTTGCGGCGGGCAAAGTCTTTTACGGCCTTTCCGGAAGTGATGCCAATGATACGCAGATCAAATTAATGTGGTACTACAACAACGCCATCGGTCGCCCGGAGAAGAAGAAAATTATCAGTCGCAAGCGGGGCTACCATGGGGTCACTGTCGCCAGCGGTTCGCTGACGGGTCTACCCGCGTTTCACAACGCCTTTGACCTGCCCATGGCAGGTATCCTGCACACCGAAAGTCCCCACTACTATGCTGATGCCCTCGATGGTGAAAGCGAAGGTGAATTTCTTGATCGGATTGTCGATGCGCTGGAGCAGCTGATCATCCGTGAAGGACCCGAAACCATCGCTGCCTTTATTGCTGAACCTATTCTTGGCGCGGGTGGTGTCATTGTGCCGCCGCAGGGCTACTACCAGCGCGTACAGGCTTTGTTGAAACAGCACGACATTCTGTTCATCGATGACGAAGTGATTTGCGGCTTCGGGCGCACGGGCAATCCGTTTGGCGCCCAGACGATGGGGATTCAACCGGACACGATGAGTGTTGCCAAGGCATTATCGTCCGCTTATCTGCCGATCAGCGCGGTACTGCTGCCTGACTACATGTATACGGCGTTTGCTGATGTATCTGCAGAGCTGGGCAATTTTGGCCATGGTTTCACCTACTCAGGACACCCGGTCTGTGCGGCGGTAGCGCTGCGGAATCTGGATATTATGGAAGAGCAGGATCTATTCGGGCATGCCGCGGTGGTGGGTGAAGCTTTTCAGCAGCGTTTGCGCACCTATACGCAGCATCCGCTGGTGGGTGATGCTCGAGGCGCAGGCCTGCTGGGTGCGCTGGAGCTGGTCAAAAACAAACAGACCGGTGAACGTTTCGCCCCCGCTGATGGCGCGGGGGCGCATTTGATGGCGGCCTGTCTTGAAGAAGGTCTCATCATTCGCGCACTCGGCGAGACAATCGCATTCTGTCCACCGCTCATCATCACTATGGACCAGGTGGATGAGATTTTTACTAAACTGGATAGAGCGCTGGATAAAACGCTGAATTGGTTGGCGCGCTAAACATCGCGGAACCTATCCCTGGTGAGGTAGTCGCATAAGGATTGGTCAGTAACGCACACGGTGGGAGCAAAACAGTGAAAGCATCAGATCTTTTTGTAAAGTGCCTGGAAGCAGAAGGCATTGAATATATTTTTGGCGTGCCTGGTGAAGAAAACGCGGACTTCATGATGTCGCTGGAGGCTTCAGAAAGTATCCGTTTTGTGCTGACCCGGCACGAGCAGGGTGCTGCCTTCATGGCGGAAATTTACGGGCGTCTTACCGGCACCCCTGCCGGTTGTCTCGGTACGCTGGGTCCTGGTGCATCAAACCTCATCACCGGGGTGGCAGATGGCAACATGGACCGCGCGCCGATGCTGGTGCTCACCGGTCAGGGTGCCACCGACCGCCTGCATAAGGAAAGCCATCAGGTCATGGACGTAGTGGGCATGTTTGAACCTGTCACTAAATGGGCGGAAACCATTCGCCACCCGGATACCATTCCTGAGGTTGTGCGTAAGGCAGTGCGGTTGGCGCGGAGCGAAAAACCGGGTGCTGTGCATATCGAACTGGCTGAAGACCTGGCCAAGCTGGAGACCCCCGCAACCCCCATCTCTCCCCGTCGATTTCGCCGCGCGGTGCCGGATGACAAAATTGTTGATCGCGCCTTTGAGCTGTTCCGCAATGCTAAAAAACCGGTGATCATCGCAGGTAACGGCTGTATCCGGCGCCGGGCCAGCAAACAACTGCGCGCGCTGTGTGAAAAGACCGGTATTGGCGTTATCAGTACGTTCATGGCCAAAGGGGCGGTGGATATGGACAGCGACTACTGTCTGTATACGGTGGGCCTGGGCAGCAAGGACCGCATGAATCTTGTGATCGATGAAGCGGATCTGGTCCTCACCCTGGGTTTTGACATGGTCGAATATCATCCCCGTTTGTGGAATCCTGGCAAAGATAAAACGATCATCCACGCCGACTTTCAGCCCACCGAAATTGACGAGCATTATCATCCCGAAATAGAAGTGGTTGGTGACCTGGCCCACTTTCTCTGGATGTTGAACGAGCGGGTCGAACAGCAGGGTGTGCCTGTGTTTGATACCAGCGGCCAGAAAGCTGCTCGCGACGCTATGACGGCAGACCTTGAAGAATATGCGGATGATGAACAACAAGGCAGCATCAGACCACAAAAAGCGCTGTGGGACTGCCGCCAGGTGCTGGGTCCTGAGGATGTGCTGTTATCCGATGTGGGTGCGCACAAAATGTGGATTGCTCGTCACTATCACTGTAACGAGCCGAACACCTGCCTTATTCCGAACGGCTTCTGTTCTATGGGCTTTGCCCTGCCCGGAGCGATTGCTGCAGCCATGGTTTATCCGGATCGCAAAATTCTGGGGATTGCCGGAGATGCCGGATTTCTGATGAATGTGCAGGAAATGGAAACCGCCCGGCGACTGAACAGCAACATAACCATGCTGGTCTGGGAAGACCATGAGTACGGTTTGATCGCCTGGAAGCAGGAAAACGAGTTTGGTAAACATACCGACTTGGGTTTTGGTAACCCCGAATGGCTGGGATTAGCGGCTTGTTTCGGGTGGCATGGGCACCGTTGTGACAATAGCGCAGATTTGCAGGAGGTGCTGAACCAGTCTTTTGCCGAGCAGGGCCCAAGTTTGGTGGTCATTCCCATTGATTATAGTGAAAACGCCAAACTGACCAAAAAGCTTGGTGAAATCACGGCCAGCCTCTGAGGATGGGCAAAGGCAAACCCCGCGCGTACACTTTATCTGGCTGGCGCCCACGAACCGTCAGCCGTAACAAAAGGTTTGATGCATGTGCCGACCGACCACGCCTCCGCGAATGCAGGCATCATCCGCGACGCAACCCATGGCT
>JBCCUW010000354.1:0-4889 GCA_039196385.1 Pseudomonadota bacterium | reverse complement strand
CCTTTACTTCAAGCTGAGCTTCCGGTCGCGACTGGGTAAATTCTGCTGCAAACTCATGCAGGTGATCAGCGAGATTAAGACGTTGCGGTTGTGGCGTGCGTCGACGTGACATCTCCAACACATTCTCCACCACGCCGTTCATGCGCTGGCAGTGGTTGATGATGATGTCCGTCAGCCGCTGGTCGGGTGCGGCCAGGACCTCCGATTCGTTAAGCAACTGGGCAGCGTGGCTGATTGCACCCAGTGGATTGCGTACCTCGTGGGCAATACTGGCCGATAATCGGCCCAGTTCGGCCAGCTTAAGTTGTTGTGCCTGCTGTTGGACTTCACCGGTGTCTTCCAGAAAGATTGTTGTATCTCCCATGGTGCCGCTGCTGCGCAAAGCGGAAAAGTTAGCTCTGATCTCCGGCGTGTGAGGGCGAATTCGGAACGGTCGGGTGCGCAGGGAAGTGTCCTGCCGCCACGCCGTTAGTGCGTGCAGGAGCGTTTCGGGCAACGCGGTCAGGTCGTCGTCCCCGCGCTCGCCAATCAACGCCTTGGCGGATTGGTTATACATGCGCACCTGATCGTTCTGGTCTACCACAATAATGCCGGTGCGCATGCGTTGAATGATCAGTTTGTTGAGACGTTCCAGGTCAGCCAGCTCGGCCGCCTGGGTCAGAGCGCGAATGTCGTTCTGACGAAGACGATTTGACAGGCTCTGGACACCCAGGCTGGCAAAAAAGTAGATGATGCCGAACACCCCGGCTTGAAAGAAGTCGTAGTTGCTGTTGGGCACCGAGACGAACAAATAAAACTCTTCGTACAACAGGGCAACCGACGCGATTGCAGCAAGAAACGTGGCGCTGCGGCCGGTAACCAGAATGGCGCCGGTCACCACGGTGATCAGAATCAGCGGTGCAAAGCCGCTGGCAATGCCCCCGGAGGTGTACGTGAGAAACGTGAGGCTGACGATATCGAATACCACCAACCCGAGACTCAGCTGAGTACGGTTCATCCAGAGCCTCGGAATCAGTTGTACCAGCAGCCCGGAGAGGAGGTTGAACAGGGTGTAGAACAGGCAATAGCCCCAGAACAGATTGGGTTGCAGTTCGCCCAGGCGGGTGCTGAACAGGTCCTGACTGAAGGTCAGCAATAACGCAAAACCCACAAAGGCACGATAATAGTTGTAGATGCGCAGCAGACCCAGATTCAGTTCCAGGCGACGGCGTTCTATTTCGGCGATGATTTCAGCGCGGTACGTGACCATCTATACGCTGCTGTGCTCCACTTGGTGACGCTCTCCTAACTAACGCTCTCCTAACTAACGCTCCCCTAACTAACGCTCTCTTAACTAATAAAGGGTAACCAGCTGAACCAGCCGCGCTTTTTCTCCGTGTCGCGGCTTTCCGGCTGCGGTTGCACGGCTGGGGGTTGAAAACCTTCCGGGTGTTGGATTTTCAGTGGTGGCGGTACCTCGGGGCGGTCAAATAGACCCAACGTCATGATATTGGTCCATGAACGGTCGCGATTGCGAATGCGTTCGTCCAAAACCAGGTTGCCCTGCTCGTCAAACGCTGAGTAGTTGGGGTAATTAATCGCCAGTACCCGAAGTGCGTTATTGGCCTCGTCGGTTAAACCCAGTTTGTAATTCGATTCAATCAGAACCACCAGTGCATCAGCGGTACTTTCCGATTGCGGGTATACCTCAAGAACATACTTGGCGCGCTTGGCAGCGGCTACAAAGGCGTTGCGACGCAAATAGTAATCCGCCACCCCCAACTCTGACTGAGCCAGCAGATTGCGCAGATGGATCATGCGCTGCTTCGTGTCTGCGACGTATGGACTGTCCGGATAGCGGGCCAGCAGCTGGGCAAAATCAGCGTACGCTTCACGCACCGGTGTCATGTCGCGCTTAGCGTAGTCGGGTTCAAAAAACCTATCCATGAGGCTCTGGTTCTGAGAATAAGCGCTCAAACCCTTGATGTAGTAGGCGTAGTCCACGTTGGAATGCTGGGGGTGCAGACGGATAAACCGTTCCGCGGCACCCTTGGCGCCATCCAGGTCAAATGACATATAGCGGGCAAAAACCAATTCCAACTGGGCCTGCTCTGCATAACGGCCAAACGGAAAGCGCGCTTCCAGCAGTTCCAACTGGGCGATCGCCTGCTGGTAGTTGCCTGAACGCAGAGAGCTCTGGGCTTCTCGGTAAACCTTCTGTTCGGTGGTATCGATAGCCTCAATAGCGGCCTGATCAGTCTCTTTGTCTTTGCCAAAGAATGGAATCCAACTGCACCCAGCCAGGGTCAGAGCCAGCATTGCAGACAGGAGGAGCGTGATTGGCGAGCGCGAGGAGCTTTGCTTCAAGGTGAAATTACGCATCTTTTTTAAATTGGTCGCTATTTTTACCAAATTCGTTAGGGTTGCAACCGCATGAGCGATAATAACTCGACAAATCAGCATATCGAGGCCGAGGCAACCGTGCCAGCGGCACTTGCGGGTCAACGCTTCGACAAGATAGCGGCGCAGTTGTTCAGCGAGTATTCCCGTGCCGAGCTGAGTCGCTGGATCGAAGCGGGTGCGCTGACCGCCAACGGGGCGATATTGCGCGGCAAAACGCGGTTAGTGGGTGGAGAAGACTTGCGTCTGGCAGCTGACAAGCCGGTGCGCGAAGCGTGGCAAGAGGCCCAGGATATTGCCCTGGATGTCGTCTATGAAGATGCGGACCTGCTGGTGCTGAATAAACCGGCGGGCCTGGTTGTGCATCCCGGGGCAGGAAACCCGGCAGGTACGTTATTAAACGGCCTTTTGCACTATCGACCGGCACTCAAACAATTACCCCGTGCTGGTCTGGTACATCGTCTGGATAAAGATACCAGTGGTTTGCTGATGGTCGCCGGGTCTGCCGCCGCGCAACGCGTGTTGGCACAGAGTATTTCTCAGCGCCAGGTAAAGCGGGAGTATGCGGGTATCTGCGAAGGCCGCATGGTGTCAGGTCAGGATGTTGATCAACCCATTGGCCGACACCCGCAGGTGCGTACGCGGCAGGCGGTGCGTGAGGACGGCAAACCTGCTTTTACCGAATTCCGTGTGCTGGAACGATTTCGTGCACACACGCTGGTGCGCGCGCGGCTTGGCACCGGGCGGACGCATCAGATCCGTGTCCATTTGCAGAGTATCGGACATCCTTTGGTGGGTGATCGGCGCTATGGCGCACGCACCAGGCTGCCGGTTGCGGCAACGCCGGCACTGATTACCGCACTGCAGGGATTCCCGCGCCATGCTTTGCACGCCCAGCAACTGCAGTTAGCACATCCACTGAGTGGACAGCTGCTATCCTTCTCCGCGCCGCTACCCGCCGATATGACGGCGTTGCTTGATTTGCTGGCAGCGGGGCAGGATGCGCTATCTCAGGGTATGTCGGATGTCTGATGGACAACTGGTCGAGGCCGCCTGGCCGGGGTGTGGGGGACAGATTGTGGCGGGCGCGACGACCCGGCATGGGGAAGGTCGCACGGGTCGATATGCCCATTTCAATCTGGCCCTGCACACCGGTGATGATCCACAGCAGGTGCAGCAGCAGCGAAGTCAGTTTCAGCGACTGATCCGGGCTGGACAGGTCCAATGGCTGAATCAGGTGCATGGCACGGATTGTTTCGAGGCGGACGCTCAGACTGTGGCTGAAGCACCTACCGCTGATGCGGTGTGGACAGCGCAGCAAGAATTGGCATTGGCGATCCTGACGGCAGACTGTGTGCCTGTCCTGCTCTGGCACCCGCAGACGCAGCTGGTTGGCGCGGCACATGCCGGATGGCAAGGATTGTTGGCGGGTACACTGCAGGCGCTGCTGGCTGCCATGCCCGCGTCCGCATAGGGCCTGCAGGCGTGGATAGGGCCTGCGATCAGTCAATCCTGCTATGAGGTTGGTGAGGAAGTCTGGCAACCATTCCATCGCCAGTTTCCGCATCGCGTGGTGTTTTCGGGACAGTTAGCCGCCACGAAGGGCTTGCTGGACTTACCGGGCGTGGCCGAGGATATTCTGCGAAGTGCGGGCCTGCGGCGGATATTCAACAGTGGCTGGTGCAGCTATGCCGATCCGCGCTTTTATTCGCACCGACGCACAACCCACCAGGGGGGTGGCGAGACCGGCCGGATGGCCAGCTACATTATGTTGACGGCATAACCTGCGGATCCTTGGGCGGGCGGTCTGCGGCACAAACTGGTTGTTTCGCACAGCGCTTAGCTGTTGCAGTTGCGGACAATCCCTTCTTGAGCCTGACGGATGCGTTCCTGCCGCTCTTCTTCGGGCAGTGCCCGTTGCGTACCATCTGGCATGTTAACCCGAATGCGGTCGCGGACCGTCAGATTGGCCAGTACCTGGCGGGATTTGTCGCAGTTTTGCTGGCGAATCTGTGCCATCGTTGCTTGCCGTTCCAATTCCTGAGTCTGCAGTCTTTCCAGCATGGCCTGCTGTTCGTCCGACAGTTCATCTGTGCGCTGCGCCGCTGAACGTGTAGGCGTCGCCAGGGTATTGCTCGCGCTTGAGGTGGCTGCGGATGCAGTAGCAACCGGTGGGCGGCTTTTAGGCTTGCTGTCACCCAGCACCGTGACCTGCTCGCTGGGTATACCTCGGGGCTTCTGCTCGGCGTAGTTCACCACCCCATTGGCATCTATCCATCGATAGGTCTCTGCCGCCAGTGGTGCGCTGAGGCAACACAGCAGGAGGCTGGTGACGGTAAGGCGGGAGGTTTTTGCGAGGATGGCCTGGGTCTGCATAGCTGACTCACTTACGGTGGTGTGACCGCATCCGCGCGGCCGTCCGATAATTCACTGAACCCGGGTAGCATAGCATAGCGCTCCCGAGGACCAAGTGTGGCCCGGTCAAACTGGTATGCAGCTCTCATTACCTG
>JBCCUW010000353.1:0-4889 GCA_039196385.1 Pseudomonadota bacterium | reverse complement strand
GAGGATCACAGACGGTGACTTCGTAATCGAGAATCTGCGCCATGTCAGCCAGATACTTACTCACCATCCCGGCACCGATGATGAACAATTGGTGGCGCGGTCCGTAGGTGTGTGTGAGGGTCTGGTCCACTTCGCTCCAGACTAATTCAGTGTGCCGTCCGACATCGCGAATGGTGGTTTGCTGAGTGTCCAGATTGACGTGACGTTGGACCAGGGATCGAGATGCCAGCGCTTCGTTGAGTTGCGCAAAGTGGGCAATGGTCGCAGCATCTGGTTGTTGCGGCTCAACCACAATGTACAAATGTCCACCGCAAGGCAGTCCGAGCTTTTCGGTTTCTTCTGCGGTAATTCCGTACTGGAAAAACTGCGCGCCCTCAGCTGCCAGCTCGCCGCTGGTCAGTTTTTCCAACAGATCATCTTCTACACAGCCGCCGGAAAGTGAACCCACCAGCTGTCCTTTCTGGTTGCAGGCCAACAGCGAGCCGATCGGTCGTGGCGAGGAGCCCCAGGTTTGTACCACGGTGGCCAGCCAGCAGGCTTCGCCAGCATGCAGCCACGCCAGAATCTGGCTGAGAACTTCTTTATCAACTGCCTGCATGATGTACTCCTCTTGCAGTGTTAGGCCCAGGGCGACAATGTACTTACGTTGCTGCTCGCCGGTGAGTATTGCCCGGCGGGGGCTCGCGCGCTAGGCTGCGGTTCATCCATTCGCCTGACAGATCAGCACGGCTCAGTTGGTTATCTTACATCTAATCCAAAGCCCACGGTATGGGGGTTACCGCGTAGGCCGCGGGTGCCGGAGTACCGGTGTACGCCTGGGTGTCTCGCATGGGTGAGCGGTTTAAACTGGCTGATTTGCAACGCGGAATCGCAGCAGCACCAGACGAAAGTGACAGGCTGGTACCATCCTATCAGCTGAGAAGTGAGCAACAGTCAGTGGATCTGACCCGGCACCTGGGTCGGGGTGTGGTGTTGCGTCTGGTTGGCCCGTCGGCGTGTATCAACTGTGCGGCACTAACACCGCGACTTTTCGCTGGTGGTCATTGCTTCGACTGCGCCAATACACTGGCGCGTTGTGACACCTGTGTCATGAATCCGGCGCGTTGCCACTATCATAACGGCACCTGCAGAGAACCTGAGTGGGGTGAGACATTCTGCATGCAACCACATCTGGTCTATGTGGCCCTGTCCAGCGGTCCTAAAGTGGACATCACGCGAAGCGGCCGGTAACAGGGTCGGTGGCGCGATCAGGGTGCTCGTGAGGCGCTGCCGGTGATCGCTGCGCCCAGCCGGCGCGCAGCGGGACGGGTTGAGGCTTATCTGACGCGTTTTGTCAGTGATCGCACCGACTGGCGCAGTCTGGTCACTGGCACGGTAAAAGCCGTTGACCTGTTTGAATTACGTCGACAGTTACAGCAGCAGATGCCGGACTTTGCATCACTGCAGCGCAACACCGCGGACCAGGCTGCGTTGAGTCCTGAAGAAATCACGGGGCTGCACTGGCTGCCGCAACCGCGTCTGATGAGTCTGCAGCATCCTGTGGCTGCCTACAGCCCGGCGCAACGTCTGGCTCTGAGTGAGGCGCAGAACGTCATTGGTAACCTGCAAGGTATCCTCGGTCACTACCTGCTGTTCAGTCATGGTGTCTTTAACCTGGCCGCGCATCGCGGGATGGATATTGAGATCGAATTGGGGCCGCGTTTTGATGAACCTTTTGCGCCAGCGGATGGCCAAATCGCGTTGTTCTGATAGGCTGGCGGATTGCGGTCATACCTTGGACGATGACCAACGGGACAAAGAGCCAAGCCAAGCAGGAGTACAAGTTAACCGATGAAAGATGGTCAACCTCAAGAAATCAAACTGGCGGATTATCAGGCGCCGGGCTATCGCACCACTACCACTCAGTTGCATTTTGATATTCACGATGGCGCCACGGTGGTAACCAGTGAACTGCAGATTGAGCGTCAGCAGGAAGGCGCTGATACGTTGGAGTTGGCGGGGCAGGAGCTGGAACTGATTTCGGTTGCCGTTGACGGGCAGGAATTGTCCGGCAATGAGTTTGCGCTGGACGATGAAACGTTAACGCTGCGTGATCTTGGTGGATCCCACACTGTGCTGATCAAAACCCGGATTCACCCGGAACAGAACACGGCGCTGGAAGGTTTGTACCGCTCGAGCAGTATGTACTGCACTCAGTGTGAAGCTCAGGGTTTTCGCAAAATCACGTACTATCAGGATCGGCCTGACGTGTCGTCCGTGTTCACAACCAGTATCACCGCCGATAGTTCGGCATACCCAACCTTGTTATCCAATGGCAACCTGATTGATAGCAAAGTCCAGGCTGATGGTCGGAGGACGGTTACCTGGCATGACCCCCATCCGAAACCCAGCTATCTGTTTGCCCTGGTTGCGGGAGATCTGGCCAGCGTTGAAGACACATTTGTCACCGCCAGTGGCTGCCAGGTAGCGCTGCAGATTTTTTCCGAGCCGCACAACATTGATCAATGCGGGTATGCCATGGAGGTGCTCAAGCGTTCAATGGCCTGGGACGAGCAGCGTTTTGGGCGCGAGTATGATCTGGACGTTTTTATGATTGTTGCCGTGGAAGACTTCAACATGGGCGCGATGGAAAACAAGGGTCTGAACATTTTCAACACGTCTTGTGTGCTGGCGTCACCGGATACGGCGACTGACGCCGCGTACCAGCGGGTCGAGGCGGTGGTGGCGCATGAGTATTTTCACAACTGGTCCGGTAATCGAGTGACTTGCCGCGATTGGTTTCAGCTCAGTCTGAAAGAAGGTTTTACGGTTTTTCGCGACGCCGAATTCAGTTCCGATATGAATTCCCGCGCAGTGAAACGTATTGAAGACGTCAGCTTTTTACGGTCGATACAGTTTGCTGAAGATGCCAGCCCTCTGGCCCATGCCGTGCGGCCGCAGTCTTATATCGAGATTTCCAATTTCTACACCACCACCATCTATGAAAAAGGCGCTGAAGTGGTGCGTATGTATCACACACTGCTGGGTGAGACGGCGTTTCGTCAGGGCAGTGATGCGTACTTTGCCCGGCACGATGGATCCGCCGCCACCACCGATGATTTTGCTGCGGTCATGCAGGAAGCGGGTCAACTGGATCTGACTCAATTCAAGCGCTGGTATGACCAGGCAGGCACGCCAGCATTGCATGTGACCGAGTCTTACGCGGAGGGTGCGCTGACGCTGGTCATTCAGCAGAGCTGTCCGGCAACCCCGGGTCAGCCGGAAAAACTGCCGTTTCATATGCCGGTGGTGTTTGCGCTGCTTGATGCCACGGGGCAGGTATTGCCGGTGCAGGAACTGCGGGTGGATTGTGACGCCCAGATTGATCGCCGTGATGATAACTTGTTGCTGCACCTGCGTGAGGCTGAGACCAAGGTTGTCTTCCAAGGGTTGACCGACAAACCAGTTATGAGTTTTCTGCGTGGCTTTTCCGCTCCCGTTAAGGTGAGCTACCCGCGCCCTGACAGCGAGTTGGGGTTTCTGGCCCGGCACGACCTGGATGGTTTTGTGCGCTGGGATGCCCTGCAGTCGCTATGGGTCAAACATTTTGCCGGTCAGGCGCTGGAGGGTGTTGAATTGACCCGGATTGTTGGCGATCTGGCTGATCAGGCGGGACACCAGCTTGAGCATGCCGAAGATATGCTGTTGGCGGCGACGATGCTCAGCCTGCCCGAAGAAAACTATCTGTTCGAACAATTGGCAAAGTTTGAGGTGGATAGTCTGATTGACGCTCGTGATTCGCTAATGCAGACATTGGCGGATGACCATACTGATCGTTGGCTACAGCTGTATCAGCTGAGTCAAGCGCCGCAGCCTTACCAGCCGGATGCGTTTGGGATGGCCAGACGGGCCCTGGCCAACGTGGCGTTCAGTTATCTTTGTCGGGGGTGCGCGGCAGCTGACCTGCAGGGCATTGTTGAGCGGCACTATCAACAGGCGGACAATCTGACTGATCGTCGCGCAGCGCTCAGCCAGGCTTGCCGCAACGACCGCCTGGAAGTGGAGTTCCGCAGTTGGCTGATAAACGACTTTTATCAACGTTGGCAGGATCAGGCGCTGGTGATTGATCTTTGGTTCAGTCTGCAGGCGCAAAGCCCGTTGACCTCAATTGAGGATATGCGTGCTCTGCAGGCCCACCCACAATTTGATGAACGTAATCCCAACCGGGTCAGATCAGTTTGCGGCGCTTTTGGTATGTACAACCATCGTCGTCTGCATGCGTTAGATGGCAGCGGTTACGCGTTTCTGCGCGACGTTGTGGCGGGGCTGGACCGCACGAACCCTCAGGTTGCCGCGCGCATCTGTACACCGTTGACCCGCTGGCAGCGCTACGACAGTGAGCGACAGCAACTGATGCGCTCCGCATTGGAGCAGCTTGCTGAGCGTGCTGATTTGTCCAAAGACCTGTTCGAGATTGTGAACAAAAGTCTGACCTGATATTTGGGGAATATCCGTGTGAGATCTCAGTTTGAGATGTCAGTGTGACCCCTCAGTGTGAAACCTCAGTGTGAAAAGAGGGGCGGCAGACCCTGCTGAGCACCTGGCTTCGGCCTGGTGAGCGCCAGCACGGCAGTCTCCAGCTGTTGGCGCGCGTCTTCATCCGGTGTCATATTGCCGGGCGTTTTGCCGTACTGTGCCGCTGCTAATTGGTCCAGCGCTGTCGCGGCGGCGCGATGCTGCTGGCGGAACTGCTGCATCGCCCGCATCGGCGTTGTCTGGTAGTGATTTGTTAACACATCTGTCAGTGCGTGGTGCACCTTCCTGGGCTCGCCTGTCTGCAGTGCCTGCCTGAAGCGGCGTTGCAGAGATCTCGGCGATGGCCCGCGGGCGGGTAGCCAGCGGCGCAATAG